>NZGS01000027.1 GCA_002690995.1 Rhodospirillaceae bacterium | reverse complement strand
TGATGATCCTTAAAGATATTCTCGGTCGTAAAGCGACAACGGTTGCATCTGGGTTAGTCCGTACCGGAAGCAACTTGGTGGGAAGTGACCTCGGCACACTTGCATCGATCGAGCCCCTTGGCGTAGCTATAACAGATGACCCGAAGACATGTTTTGCCGATGCAGATGTTGTGGTCGATTTCTCGCTTCCTGAAGCTATAGAAGAGTTGGCCGAGGCAGCGATCGACGAAAAAAAACCCTGGGTTGTGGGGACCACCGGGCTTTCCGAAAAGGAAGAGGCTATTTTACGGGCCGCAAGCGAAAAAATCCCGGTAGTGTTTGCGTCGAACATGAGCCTTGGTGTCAACTTGTTGTTTGCGCTCGTCGAGCAAGTTGCACGATCGCTGGACGATAACTTCGATATAGAGATACTAGACTTTCACCATAAACACAAAGTCGACGCGCCATCTGGCACGGCATTAACTCTTGGAGAAGCGGCAGCGATGGGAAGGGGTATTGATTTTAAATCAAGCGCTACCCTTTCTCGAGAAGGTGTAGTAGGCGCCAGGACAAAAGGAGATATAGGTTTCTCCGCGCTTCGAGGCGGAGCGGTTGTGGGAGAACATGCTGTGATGTTTGCTAGCACCGGTGAGCGCCTAGAACTACATCACAAAGCAAGCGATCGAAGCATCTATGCTGCAGGTGCCGTAACGGCTGGCCTATGGGCAAGAGATAAAGCCCCAGGAATGTATTCAATGAAGGACGTTCTAGGAATAAAGAGCTAGACTTTTCGCCCTAGATGCCCGTCATTTTGCTCTAAGTTTATGCAGTTCAAAATTAAGATACCGTTCCAGTTTGACTTTGCTTTTCCAGTCTAAAAAACTGGCAATTTCGGAGTAATTATCACGAAAGCTGACTATTAACTTGCTCCTACCATATCTTTGGCCTGTAAGTTCAACCTTCGACCAATATGTTGGAATATTGAACACATTAAAACACCTTGAATTTCGTACTTGCCGCACTATCAGTTCTTGACTGTGTATATCAATCTCATCCCAATCCGCCACATTAGAACTACCCTTCTTTAAAAAATAGTAAATTAATAAGATATCAACAGCGAGAAATATTAGTACAGGCCATGCTCCTAAAAGAAAAAAACTACCCCCTATTATCCAGCTGAAAAGCACCAACAATAAAAGCACTACCTTTGTTTCTGTTCTAAATAAAGTAACTTGGGGTTGTAATCGTATAGAGATTTTATTGGGTACGGATGTATCGATATTACAATTTGGGCTAAGATTGAAATTCTCTTTCATTATTAGTTCCTAAATTTCACATAGCATTGTTCTGTAGATGCGGCGTTACCCTCGGTGTCTCGCAAATCAATAAATTTTACACGCTTTTCTTGTTTGTTACCATAAAGCACAACATCGAGAACGCAGTTGTCTTTTTTGAATTGTAAGGTCAAACTTTGTCGTTCTTGACGAATTAACGAGGCCAATCCCAATCTCGCTATTACTTCCTCTCTGCTGGCATTGATTAGCTCTTTTGGAGAGACACTGGCGATTTGAATTCTGGCTTCTTGGTTCGTTACAGGCGCGGAACGTTCATATGCTTTTTGAGAGGCGTTTTTCGTGACAATTTTTAGTGCAGGCTTCTCAGTGCTATGTGGTATGGCATTGGTTAACGTTTCTCTGCAACCGGAAATTGCGATCAAGCAAGTGAGCAAGAAAACTTGTTTGAGTGCTGCCGACATCATTTACTTCCCGTTTTCTAAATGAAATTTGTGGTATAAATGTACCATAAAACCGATGCCGAATAATGGCGTAGCTAAATTTATCAAAGGGATCGTTGCGACGAAGGTAATAAGACTTCCTCCCAACAATACTTTTAAAAAATAGCGTTTTCTGAGTTTTCGAGCCTCATTAACCGGGAGGTGTCTTTGAGCGACCGTCTCAAAAAGCTCTCGACCTATTAAATAACCATTTCCTAAATAGAAAATGACAAAGCTCAATCCCGGCAACAACATACCGAGTGCGTAAAAAGGCAAAAGGCAAATATTAATAATTGTTGCAATTATTATAAGTGTAAGACCTGTTCTTATAGAGATGAGCAGTGGGACATGATTAGAACCAATATTCTTTGGGTAATGCCTTTCTTCGATAGTAGAAACTATTTCGTCCGAGAATAGACCGCCAATAACCATTATGGTGGATGGAAAAAACACAAAACCGATCACGACTATAAGTGCACCGCCGATCCAGGGAAGAAATGTATCAAGAAACTCAAAGCCAAGTAATCCAAACTTTCCTAAAAGGACCCAAGCTAATAAACCACAAGCCATAATGCTCACCAAAGATATCAGGAGTGATTTGACTAATATTTGACGCAAAGATGGTTCAGATATTTGGGCAATTGTAATTAATGCAATTTTCAACATTTGCCGGTGTCCTAGTTCTACAGGATCTTGTGTTTTATCTCATGTAAGTGTTTATAATGGAATAATGATTTAAGTTCTTTGAAATAAAACGAAGTGGGATTATGTCCAGTGGTACGGGATCTAGATGTGATAGCAATCGGAAATGCCATTGTCGACATGATAGCGTCGTCTGACGATGCTTTTTTAAGACAAGTCAATATACAAAAGGGTGCGATGGAGTTAATCGATAGCGAGAGAGCCCGCTTCCTTGAAGAAGAAATGGTAGCGCCTGTTGTGACCTGTGGAGGTTCTGCGGCTAATACGATTGTGGGATTAAGTAATTTAGGCGCAAAATGCGGGTTTATTGGGAAAGTAAAAGACGACCGAGCTGGAAAACAGTTCAAGCGCAGCATGGAAGGTTTGAATATAATATTTGAGACGCCTCCTAACACCGAGGGAGAGCCAACCGCAAAATGTCTTGTATTCGTGACTCCTGATGCTCAACGCTCAATGAATACGTTCCTAGGGGCAAGCACAGAGCTTCGACCTTCAGATATTTCCAAGGATTTAATTGGTCATAGTAAAATTCTCTATTTAGAGGGTTATCTGTGGGATCCCCCTAACGCGAAAAAAGCTTTTCTTGAAGCCATAAACATCGCTAAAGCAACCGATACAAAAGTAGCTCTTTCACTTTCCGATGCGTTTTGCGTAGATCGTTATCGTTCGGAATTTCTCGATCTTGTTAGAATGCACGTGGATATACTTTTTGGTAATGAGACCGAGCTCTTGTCGTTGTATCAAACCAAAAACCTAAATGAAGCCACAGGATTGGTGCAAGATGATTGCGAGATAGTCGCTGTAACGAGAGACTCGAGGGGATCAATTGTCATCGAAAATAGGCGTGCTTTTGAGATAGCAGCAACGAAAATAGATACTGTTATTGATACGACCGGGGCGGGGGATCTTTACGCATCAGGTTTCCTTTACGGAATGACCAGAGATATGGATATACGGCAGTGCGGTAGGCTAGGGGGCCTTGCTGCCAGTTCAATAATTACACAGTTTGGCGCAAGACCCGAAAAAAGTTTAATGCCCCTCATCGATAGAGTAGCTGCGTCTAATTAATACGATGGCTAACATTTACTCGTTTTTAGCCAAGTACCTCTTGCCCTATTTTCAGCGCGAATTGCTAGTTATTCTGTTCCTTGGCTTTTTGAGTGGGCTTCCCCTTCTACTATCATTTGGCACACTTAGCGCATGGCTGCGTGAAGCTGGCGTCGACAGATCGACCATTGGGCTGTTTGCCTTGGTTGGTTTGCCTTACGCCCTAAAGCCCATTTGGGCTCCTTTAATAGATGGTCTGAAATTGCCATTTGTTACAGCGCTTCTGGGCCGTCGTCGTGGCTGGCTTATAGTGTCTCAAGTTATGTTACTTTTTGCTATAGTAAATTTGGCATTCAGCGACCCCTTGAATGCTCCCATATCAATGGCTGTTTTCGCAGTGCTTGTAGCTTTTTTTTCCGCGAGTCAAGACATTGTAATCGATGCGTACAGGATTGAAATCCTTGAAGAAGAGCAGCAGGGCATGGGTGCAGCGATGGTAACTTATGGCTATCGAGCTGGAATGTTAATGGCTGGAGCTGGGACCCTCTATTTAGCAGACTACTGGTCTTGGACCCACGCCTATCTAATCATGGGCCTGATCATAATAACAGGCAGTTTATTAGTTTTATTTAGCCCTGAACCAGACGAACTGGAGAGCCCTACAATGCACAAATTGGGTTTGGGTGGTTGGATCTATCAATTTGTGGTTAGACCATTTCTTGATTTCAGTTCGCGCCCCGGTTGGGTGCTGATATTACTGTTTATTGTTACATTTAAACTAGGCGATGCGTTCTTAAGCGTGATGACTAACCCTTTCTATATCGACCTAGGTTTTTCAAAAAGTGAAATAGCAGAAGTTACAAAGTTATTTGGTGTACTTGCACTTGGAGTGGGGCTATTCGTCGGCGGCATAATGATACAAAAGTTTGGTTTATTGGCGTCATTAATAATCACAGGTGTTTTGCAAGCAGTTTCAAATCTTGCTTTTGCTTATCAGGCGGCGTCGGGGAATGATCTTGAAGTTTTAATTTTTACAATAGCAATAGAGAACGTAACCGGTGGGATGGGTACTGCGGCATTTGTGGCCTATCTCTCAAGTTTAACAAACACGGCCTTTACAGCCACACAATATGCACTTTTGTCTGCTTTTATGTCCCTAGGGCGCAATTTATTGTCTTCGCCGTCTGGTTATGTAGTTGATGCGGTTGGATGGATTGAGTTTTTTATAATATCTGTAGTGATTGCCATACCGGGCTTGCTTTTGTTGTTGTTGTTGGTGAAGAGGTATCCCAATCATGTGGGTCGGCGCCGGGAAACCTAGGCGGGTCAACTTCTACGAGGCAGGAAATGTAATCTAGCAGTTGTTCTACTGCCATTAGCTTTGCTATTTATGGCATCACTTTTAATGCTTTTTCAAAGAAGTCCGCGGAACCAAAGTTTCCAGACTTTAGTACTAAGCCTATTGATGGATTTCCAATTGAGACGGTAGTTGGTACACCAGGATCAATTTGCTCTCCTATCATAATCCCTTTAATGCCCAGATTAGATACAACAGCGCCAGCGGTTTCACCCCCAGCAACTACAATCCGGCGAAAACCATTTTGAACTGCCGCACGGGCTATTTTAGCTAAAGCATTTTCGACAGTAATACTAGCGAGGTCTCGTCCTAATCTTTGCTGAACTTCTTTGACGGCGTCTGGCGGCGCACTTGCATAAACTAAAATGGGCTCTTTTCCTTTTGCTTGGATAACCCAATCGACAGCTTTGTCTAATGCAGAATTACTCTCTGCCAACTCAACAGGGTTTAGCTTAAGTGTGCAGTACTTTTTTGAAAATTCATTAACTTGGGCGAGTGTCATTTCAGAACAACTACCAGATAGAATAAGTTCTTTACCCAAAACCTCGGGTAGTTTGTGGACTGTTGTTTCTTCTTTATGATTTTTGTGCGATTTTAATTGAGATGGTAGCCCAAGGGCAATCCCAGAGCCACCGGTAATCAACTTAAAATCTTTAACTGCTTCACCCAAAAAGTACAGGTGCTCATCATTTAAAACATCAGTAACAGCTATTGCTACATCTTCTTTTTGAAGCTGATTAAAGGCTTTTCTGATCTCAGATGGCCCTCCTGAAATATTTGTATATTCCACCAAACCAACTTTTTGCGACGTTTGTCGGCTAAGTGTAGAAACAAGATTACTATCCGTCATGGGCGTTAACGGATGATCTTTCATTGGGCTATCGGATAATAACTTGTCCCCTACAAACAGATGACCTTTGAATATGGTGCGTTCTGTTTCCGGAAAAGCAGGACAAGCAATTGTGAACTGAGTTTCTAAACCTGCCATCAAGGCATCGATAACCGGGCCGATGTTACCTTCATCTGTTGAATCGAATGTGGAGCAGTACTTGAAGAAAAACTGTTTTGCTCCAGCATTTTTTAACCAGTTCATTGCTTGTAGAGATTGTTCGATTGCGTCTTCTACTGGTATTGTTCGGGTTTTTAATGCGATAATTACAGCATCTACTGAAGGGACAACATCATTTTTGCTTGGAGTTCCTAATAGCTGGATAGTTTTTAAGCCACCTTTGACTAGCATATTCGCCAGATCTGTCGCACCAGTGAAGTCGTCCGCTATGCAACCGAGCGTAATGGGCATGTTATTTACCTCTTAAACCAACTTTGATAAAAGTAGAAGTTACAGTAGTCTGATACGATCTGACAAAAATTTTTTAATTTTCATAGAGAAATAGGTGTTATTCGACATGCCAAACTTTGCTGCAAACATTTCTATGATGTTCAATGAATATGATTTTTTAGATCGTTTTGCTGCTGCCTCAAAATCCGGATTTAAAGCCGTTGAGTTCCTCTTTCCCTACGATTATGAGCCGACGGTGCTAAAAGAGAAGCTTATAGACTCAAATCTAGATTTAGCCTTATTTAATACAAGCCCCGGTGACTGGGAAAAGAATGAAAGAGGGTTAGGTTCACTCCCAGGGCGAGAGGGTGATTTTGAAAAGGCGATAGAAAGAGCGCTGGAATACGCTGATATTCTCGGAAACACCCACATCCACGCTATGAGTGGGATTGTCCCACATCAAGGTAATCCCAAAAATCACAGAAAGACATTGATTGAAAACTTAAAGCGGGCTGCACCAGTGGCAGAAAAACATGGCAAAGTTTTGATAATTGAACCTATCAATACGCGAGATATCCCTGGATACTTTTTGAATTATCAAAGCCAAGCAAGATCGATTATTGAGGATGTAGGTTGTGACAATGTTAAATTACAATTCGACCTTTACCATTGTCAGATTATGGAAGGTGATCTCGCGATACATATGGAAAATTTAATCGATATATGCGCTCACATGCAAATAGCAGGTACACCAGGAAGACATGAACCAAGCGTTGGAGAGGTAAACTATCCATACTTATTTCAATTGATGGACAAATTGGGATACACAGGTTGGGTTGGATGTGAGTATCGACCGAAAGGTAGCACCGAAGAAGGACTAAGTTGGCTTCACGAAACATTATCATAGGAAGAAGTTTGGGATGAACATTACAATAACAGGCGGTTCCGGTTTTCTGGGGAAGAAGCTCGCAGAAAGATTGCTAGCCGCTAATGAATTAGTGGGGGAAGACGGGGCTTCCTCGGCTGTGGAAAATTTAACTCTACTCGATGTTGTAGATCCGCCGGAAGAGTTAAAAAATGATCCACGAGTAACAGTATTAACGGGTGATATCACCGATAGGGCTCTATTAGAAAAAGCTATTCCGCAATCGACAGATAGTATTTTTCATATGGCGGCAATAGTCAGTGCGGGCGCCGAAGAAGACTTTGATCTTGGCATGTCAGTCAATCTTGATGCCACACGAAATATCCTTGAAATATGTAGGGGAAATCGCACAAAACCTAAAGTTGTTTTTGCAAGCTCTTGTGCGGGGTTTGGAGGTGACATGCCTAGAATAATTGAGGATATGACAGCACGAACACCTCAAACGTCCTATGGAACGCAAAAGGTGATAGGCGAATTATTGATAAACGACTACTCTCGCAAAGGTTTTATTGATGGAAGGGCACTTCGTTTTCCGACGGTTGTAGTAAGACCAGGAAAACCTAATAAGGCCGCATCTACTTTTGCAAGTTCTATTATCAGAGAACCCCTTCAAGGGCAAACAGCGCTTTGTCCCGTTGCCCCAGAATCAAAAATGTTTCTCGCTTCCCCTAGATCCATCGTACAAAATATAGTTCATGCGCACAATTTAACAGCCAATGAATGGGGATTTTCGAGGGAAACGACGCTGCCTGGATTTACTATGTCTATCGGTGATATGGCAGAAGCTCTGAGGGTCGTCGCAGGTAACGACGTAGCCAATTTAATTCAGTGGGAGCCGGATCCATTTATTCAAGAGATCGTTAATGGTTGGCCGCCAGAATTTGACACAAGAAAAGCTAAGGATCTCGGTTTCATTCAGGATACGTCGATGGAGGCTGTTATACGGGATTTTATTGACGATGAATTGTAAGCAGTAACTCCCGGCAGCTAATCCAAATCCAACTTGGTTGTGACGGGGACATGATCGGATGGCTTCTCCCAACCTCGCGCCTCCCGGAGTATGTATGCTTCACCAATATAAGATTTCAAAGGAGGTGTCACCCAAATGTGATCCAATCGACGCCCCTTGTCGGATGTACTCCAGTCTCGTGCTCTATAACTCCACCAGCTATAAAGTTTTTTAGGTTCGGGGTGAATAAGTCTTGTCGTGTCGATCCAGTTAAGCGTTTCTTGAAGTCGCGTTAGGCTCAGGGTTTCTATAGGGGTGTGTGATACGACTTTAATAAGTTGCTTATGAGACCAAACGTCTGATTCCAACGGGGCAATATTAAGGTCACCAACTAGGACTACTTTATCTGATTTTTTTCGGTTCGAGCTAAACCAATCTGTCATCTCACTCATGAAATCGAGTTTGTGAGCAAATTTATCGTTTCTCTCAATATCGGGCTCGTCGCCGCCTGCGGGGACATAAAAGTTGTGAATTTCAATGTCGCCAGGAAAAACACCAGAGATATGTCTGCAATCTGACCGTTCTGTCCAATCAAGTGCCAATTCTGACTCAAATGGAACTCGTGAGATTAGCGCTACGCCATTGTAAGCCTTCATACCATTCACTGCGATGTATTTGTAGCCAATATCCCGAAAAGCCTCGAATGGAAACTGTTCGTCCGGGCATTTCGTCTCTTGCAGGCACAAGACGTCAGGTCTAGATTGGTCTAGCAATTTAAGAGCTAGGCCTATTCTGAGTCTAACGGAGTTTATGTTCCAAGTTGTTATGCGCATGCTTTTTTCGCCAAATGTGGTTGATTCAATTAAAAGGCTTTAATTTCAGTTGCCATACCTATTCTCTCTCCAGAGCCCGCATTTCTGTTGGATTGCACGGTCTGAAAAGCTAAATATTACGGCGTCTGAGTTATAAGAATTATGACTGTGTTGTACCCAACTGGGAATGACGAAGGTATCGTTTTTAGTCCAGTTGATTTCCAAATCGTTAACGATGGTCTTTCCTTCACCTTCGACACAGACAAAAACGGTACTGTCAGTAGAACGATATTTTTGTCCCATAAAACCAGAAGGCAAAAGTTGTATAAAGGCTGCTATAGTGGGCATAGCATAGTCACCAGTAAGAGGGTTGGCATATTTCATTTTAAGGCCATGGCACGCGTCCCATTTTTCATTTCGTTTCATTTTCTCTAGCGCGTCACGCGTTTCTGAGTATGAATAATTAAAGATGGGCGATGTAAGTGTATCGAAGGGATTATCGACTGGCGCAAGTCCACTCCCGTATCGAGCAATTGAGTCCCCTTCGGGTTTAGGAAGAGGTTGGTTAGTGTTGTCTTCATAGGGTTCGGCGAAGCTGGCATCAAGGAATTGAACAAGTGGTATATCTAGCCCGTCTAGCCAAATCGTTGGATGATCTCCATCATTTCCATGTTCATGCCAACCCCATGAAGGGGTGATTACTAAGTCACCCCTTTTCATTGTGGTTCTTTCTCCGTCAACAGTAGTATATGCTGATGAACCTTCTAGCACAAAGCGCAGAGCTGTCTGAGTATGCCGATGGTTTCTGGCGGTTTCCCCTGGTAATATTAATTGCATCCCAGCATAAAGTGACCGAGTTATTCTTGAAGTCCCGAGTAGTCCTGGGTTTTCTAGTATCAGAACACGTCTTTCTGCTTCTTCTGTACTGATTATATCCCCTGCTTCTAAAATATCTTTTCGGATATCGTCATATTTCCAAATTTTTGGAATGCACGGGCTGCTGGGCTTAGGAAGGACCAGATCCTGCATTACTTCCCAAAGAGGCGTCAGAGACTTTTTTTCAATCTGCTTATAAAAACTTGTGCGCTTATATGAGCTGGAATAATTCGTTTCAGACATGGTTCAAATACTCCAAATACGCTTATCGGTGACGCCGAAACTTTTGCCGCTCTAGAGTTGAGCTGTTAATTTGATGATTCAATCCAACCCCATTAAGCTTTGTGCAAAAATTTTTGGATCGAATGCGCGTAAATCTTCTATAGCTTCACCAACGCCAACAGCGTGAACAGGAAGAGCAAATTTTTCTGCGAGAGCAACAATTATTCCACCCCTGGCCGACCCATCCAGTTTTGTGACTATTAAACCCGTTACATTCACCATTTCTTTAAACGTTGCCACTTGACTATGCGCGTTCTGCCCGACTGTTCCATCCAAAACTAGAAGGCAGTTATGTGGTGCTTCGGGTAAAGTTTTTTGAATAACTCGAACTATCTTTGCAAGTTCATCCATAAGCTCCGCTCTGTTTTGCAGTCTGCCGGCTGTATCGATAATCAGTACGTCATGATTATCATCAATGCTTTTCTTGACTGCATCATAGGCTACCGCAGCTGGGTCAGTACCTTGTGGTTGAATTATAACTGGTGTTTGTGTCCTCTCGCCCCAGACTTTAAGTTGTTCTATGGCGGCTGCTCTGAAAGTATCCCCAGCAGCCAGGCAGACTGATTTTCCTTCAGCTTTCCATTGTTGAGCAAGTTTCCCAATAGTTGTTGTCTTACCACTGCCGTTTACGCCGCAAACTAATATTACATGTGGTTTTAGGGATTGTTCGATTAGGATTGGTTTTGCCACAGGTTCGAGTATTAATTCTATATCTTTTGCAAATGTTTCTCTGACCTCCCGGTCTGATACTTGCTTGTCAAACTTATGCTCAGAGAGCGTTTTTATAAGACGGTTAGCTACATTCACCCCTAGATCAGAACTGATAAGCAAATCCTCGAGTTGTTCTAGCGTTTCTTCATCAAGCTGTTTTTCAGTAAAAATTCCTGTGATCCCAGAAACGACTTTATTAGAGGAAGCTGATAAACCTTCCTTTAAACGACTAAACCAACTCTTTTGGATATTGTCACTACTCATAAGATTACTTGGCCTCTCCTACGATGTAGACCCAACTAACGTGTTGTCTTCCATAACATTATCAACTTTGGCTGCAATTATCTCTCCAGGTTGATGATTTCCGTATACTTTCATTGGGAAAAACTGGTCCGTATAACCTGTATCATTTTGCTCCAGTAAAACAGTTTCAATTCTGCCAACTCTTTTACTCAGGTGTTTTGCCACTAACTCCACCCCCGCTTCTCTTAATAATCTTGCTCGCATCTTTTTTATGTTAGAGGTGACTTGAGGCATCTTTGCTGCGGGTGTGCCAGTTCTTGCGGAGTAGGGAAAAATATGTAGGTGGAGCAGTTCAGCCTCATAAATTAAATCAATGGTCTGTTTGAACATTTCTTCTGTTTCCGTTGGAAAACCGGCGATTAAGTCAGCTCCTAGCACAATATCGGGCCTTATTTCCCGCAACAAAGTGGAAAGTTTGATAACATCATCTCTTAAGTGACGCCGCTTCATTCGCTTCAAAATCAGATCGTTGCCCGCTTGAACGCTCAAATGGAGACTAGGCATGAGTCTTTTTTCATTCGCGATCAAGTCCAGTAAATCTTCATCTATTTCACTGGGGTCTACAGAAGACAGCCTTAATCTTTCTATGCCTTCCACATTTTTTAGAAGCCGTTTTATCATGGTTCCAAGTCGAGGTTGACCAGGCAGGTCAGGCCCGTAAGACGTAATGTCGACACCCGTCAAAACAAATTCTTTATACCCATTTTTAATAAGCAACCTAAATTGCTTAACAATTTCGCCTATTGGTACCGACCGACTATTACCACGACCATAAGGGATTATACAAAAAGTGCACCTGTGGTCGCATCCTTGTTGTATTTGTGCGAAGGCCCTGAACCGTCCTTTGAAACCAGCTACCATTTGCGGGGCAGTCTCTTTTATGTTCATAATGTCGTTAACAATTACGCGTTCAGTGGAAAGTCTCGACCAAATATCCGGGCTAAGCTTTTCCTCATTGCCAATAACGTGGTCAACTTCAGCCATATGCTCAAATATTTCTGGATCTATTTGCGCTGCGCAACCGGTGACTACTATCTCGACATCTGGGTTTTGCCTGCGCGTTTTCCTTATGGATTGCTTTACCTGCCGAACAGCTTCAGAAGTAACCGCGCAGGAATTGAAGACCACGCGTGATACATTGCTTTCGGGGGGCAGATTAGCCTCGATAATCTTCGATTCGAATGCGTTTAGACGGCAACCAAATGTTTCAACTTTGCTCTTCATTATTTTACTCTTCGTCATTTCATCCAAGAAATGTAGTTAGTTGCTTTTAAAAGCAAAGGTTTTATTTGGACAGAGATTTTTGGCTAAAGAGAAAAGTGCCCATTAAAGCTAATTTCAGTGGGCCCGGTCATTGATACTCTATTATTATCCTTCCACTCAATTATAAGTGTTCCACCGTCTAGCACTATATCAGCTTTTCGATTGGTTAGGCCTCTCGATGCTGCCGCCACTAGAACTGCACAGGCGCCAGATCCGCAGGCAGCGGTTCGACCAGCACCTCTCTCCCAAACTCTTACTCTAACTTTATTTTTATTCTCTACCGTTGCAACCTCGACATTTATTTTATCAGGGAACATTTCGTGGCACTCTATTTTTGGCCCAATTTTTTCTAATTCAAATAACTCGCAATTCTCACTGAACAGAATGGCGTGTGGATTTCCCATATTCACACATGTGAATATCTGGTGGGGCATATTTTCCAAAACTAAGTCTCTCGTGTTAGCTTCTCGAGCTAGTGGTATTTCATGCCACTCGGTACTAGGTTCACCCATGTCGACCGTTACATCTCCTGTTTTAGTTCTTTCACAAATAAGCAGTCCACCAACAGTTTCTATGCGGAGTGTGTTAGCTTGTCTTTTGCTCATTATCAGTGATGCAACGCATCGCGTTCCATTCCCGCAAGCTTCGGCGCTAGTGCCATCTGGATTTTTAATATCAAGAAAAAGGTCGCCATTGCGGCGAGCAGGCTCAATAGTCAAAAGCTGATCAAAACCAATACCTCGTCGCCGATCTGCTATTTTTTGTACGGAAGGCTTAGTTAGCCTAAACTCTAATGATTGGTTATCAACAACAACAAAGTCGTTACCCAGTCCATGCATTTTGGTAAACGGGATTTCCATTACCAACTTATAAAGTTTTTTTTGCTGGTAGCCAATCTACAAGTGAAGTTAGTATGCCACCTTGGTTGATTAAGCGATCAAAGGCAACTAGCCAAACGAAAATCAGAAGAGGAGAAAACAAGTGATTGTCGTTGAGCAAAAGGATCTCGAAGACCTTGTAAAGAAAATGATTCAGGCGGTTGGAAGTGAGGAGATCGAAGCAAAAGTCGTTGCAGATAATTTGGTTGAGGCAAACCTTATGGGGCACGACAGTCACGGTGTTGGGCTTGCACCTAGGTATATGGGGCATGCGATAATGGGCACACTAACTCCCGGTGCGGAAGTAACCAAAATTACGGATAATGGCGTTTATCTTCTTTTGGAAGGCAATATGGGTTATGGGCAAATTATAGGCCGTGATGCGATGCAGCTTGGGATAGAAAAGGTAAGAGAAACGGGCGCTGCAATAATTGGACTAAGAAATGTTCATCACCTTGGTAGAATCGGTGCTTGGGGGGAAATGTGTGCTCGTGCAGGTTTCATTTCAATCCATTATGTTAACGCCACAGGCCACAAGCCTTATGTAGCTCCATATGGTGGATATGAGGCAAGATACTCTACTAACCCATACTGTACGGCTATACCGGCAACCGAAAAAACTCCTATGTTGGTTTTAGATATGGCTACAAGTCGCGTTGCGCAGGGTAAAGTTAGGGTCGCCCATTACGCTGAAAAACAAATGCCAATGCCAGATGCTTTAGTCGGCCCTAATGGAAAACTCACGACTGACCCTGGAGTTATGTTCAGAGACCCTATGGGAGCTCTCTTGTCGTTTGGCGAGCACAAAGGCTACGGATTAGCACTTTTGTGTGACATTTTGGCGGGAGGTTTGGCCGGTGGAGGAACAGCAAGGCCAGAATTAAATACTGGCGAAACGATTAGAAATAATATGCTGACAATAATCATAGATCCAGAACAATTCAATTCTGGTGGATCGTTTAGCGCCGAATTCGATAGTTTGGTTCAGTTCGTCAAATCTGGTCAGCCAGCAGAAGGATTTGATAAGATAAGAGTTGCTGGCGAACCAGAACAAGAGACCATGACTGAGCGGAAATTGAACGGTGTGCCAATCGACACAAATACCTGGGAAGAAATGATGAAGTTAGGTTGTGAAAATGGACTGGCACCCAATGATTTTGATTCTGTAGCTAAACGAATTGTAGAATAAAAATGGTGTGCGACTGAATCGTTGTGCAGAAATAGCTACGGCATCACTGAGAATAAGTTGACTATTTTCTAATTTCTTATTAGTTTCTGCGAATTCTCGGCAGTTTAAACGCTGGGGGCCTAAGTGGTCTAACGTCCGTCCTCGAGTTTCGAGCACGGGCGCGTAGGTGCTTGGTGGAATTTCTATCGTCTAACTTGACAAGAGGGCACATAATTGTTCGATGCGTTATCCGACAGATTAGGCAATGTTTTTGATCGCTTGAAGGGAAAAGGTTCTCTTAGTGAGAGTGATGTTAACGCGGCAATGCGCGAAGTAAGGATAGCTTTGCTTGAAGCAGATGTCGCAGTTGAAGTTGTAAAATCATTTATAGACGGCGTTAGGGAACGAGCGGTCGGTCAAGAGGTTACGAAATCGGTAACACCTGGGCAGCAGGTCATCAAAATCGTTAACGATAATTTGATTGGGATGCTAGGGAAAGAAGCGGCTTGGATAGAGCTGAATGCTGTTCCACCAGTGCCGATACTAATGATTGGTCTTCAAGGAAGCGGTAAGACCACTACCGCGGCGAAAATAGCATCCCGTTTAACACGGCGAGATAAGAAAAAAGTTATGATGGCGTCCCTAGATGTCACAAGGCCCGCTGCTCGGGAGCAACTTAGGGTGCTAGGTGAGCAAATCGACGTGTCAACTCTCCCAATGGCTGAAGGAGAAACCGCTGTTTCAATTGCAAAAAGGGCAATGGCCGCTTCTCGACTTCAAGGATACGACGTGGTTATTCTTGACACCGCAGGAAGAGTGACAATCGATCAGGGTTTGATGGACGAAATCAAGCAAATTAGTGAAATCACTAACCCCGCTGAAAAAATATTGGTGGCGGATGCGCTCACGGGCCAGGATGCGGTGACTACGGCCAAAAACTTTCATCAAAACGTTGGTGTTACAGGAATTGTTTTGACACGGATGGATGGTGATTCCCGGGGTGGAGCTGCCCTATCGATGAGGTCTGTTACAGGGGTGCCAATTAAGGCTGTTGGTACTGGTGAGAAGTTAGAAAACTTGGAAGATTTTCACCCAGAACGTGTCGCGGGCCGTATTCTTGGCATGGGAGATGTTGTAAGTTTAGTAGAAAAAGCTGCCGAAACAATTGAAGTCAAAGAAGCGGAAAAAATTGCTTTAAAAATGCAAAAGGGGCAGTTCGATTTCAATGACATGCTAACACAATTACAACAAGTGTCAAAAATGGGCGGACTAGGGGGCGTATTAGCTATGCTTCCGGGTGTCGGGAAGTTGCAAAAACAGATGGCTAGTGCGGGTGTGGATGATAAATCAATAGCCCGACAAGTTGCTATTATACAATCGATGACGGCACAGGAGCGAAAATCACCAAAATTGCTTAATGCTTCAAGGAAAAGGCGAGTTGCGTCAGGGTCTGGCACCACGGCACAAGAAATAAACAGGCTTCTAAAACAGCAGATGGAAATGGCCCGTATGATGAAAAAAGTCGGGAAAATGGGGGGGCTAAAGGGTCTTGGCAGCTTGTTTGGAGGCGGAGATCCAATTCAACCTGACTTGGGGCAAGGATCAAACCTAAGGATACCTGAAGGACTAATTAACCAGCCAGGGCAAAATTTCCCAGGCCTGCCTGGGTTACCAAAATTCCCAACAAAACGTTAATTTTAAAATTCAATAATTAAGAAGGAAACAAATTACTATGGCTTTGAAGATTAGATTAGCTAGAGGCGGAACTAAAAAAAGACCTTTCTACAGAGTTGTTATAGCGGAAAACACTGCACCTAGAGATGGCAGTTTCATAGAAAAAATTGGCACCTATAATCCAATGGTAGGTAAAGATCATCCGAATAGACTGACCATTCAAGAGGAGCGAGTAAAGTATTGGCTTTCAGTGGGTGCACGACCCACGGATAGAGTACACAAATTTTTAGCTAATCTTAATTTAATGCCAGCGTTTGCTTACAACGAACAACCAATAAAGTCAGCGCCCGGCAAAAAGCGTCTAGAGCGAGAAGCAGAACAAAAGGCAGCTGATGAGGCGGCGAAGGAAGCGGCAGCAGAGGCAGCTCCAGCAGAAGCAGCTCCAGCAGAAGAAGAGGAAAAATAAATAGAGAACTTAGGGGAAGGTGGATGTCTTTGTGTCTGAAGAACTCTGTTTAGGCGTCATCATAGGGCCACATGGAATAAAAGGAGCCG
>NZGS01000026.1 GCA_002690995.1 Rhodospirillaceae bacterium | reverse complement strand
TTAATCACTGGGGTTATCTCTGGGTATTGATCGAGCCCTTTTACAAAAGGATAAATCATTGGCGTGCCAAAGTGCCTAGCAAAAGCTAGCTGACTTTTAGGTTGTAGCGTTTGACCACGGATACAAATCACCAGATGGTCGAGGAAAGCGGTTCTTATTTCAGAAAGCTCATCATCGCTTAACGGTTTGGAAATATCAACATTTTCAATGTCAGCGCCAATGGCGCCCGCTATAGGTTTTACTATTATATGTTTATAGTGCTTCATGGTTTAATTCTTTTTAATAAAGTACTCAGTTACGATTATTTATGTTAATCAAATTTGAAAAGATTAAACCAGGTTTTCTTTTCTAATCATCTCAACAAATCTAACTGTGGACTATCATTTTTTGCAACACCTCAAAAATATAGCAGGGTTTGAAAAATATAAACTGACTGGTGTTTTTTCTGCACTTATATGCTCGCTAGGGCTTGGTTTAGCCGTGGCATTAGGGCGACTTGCCTTTGATGGGGGAACAACACCACTTTCGGTAGCCTTTTTTAGGTCATTATTATCTGTTGTTGCCATGGGAACAATTTGTATTGGTATGGGGATTTCACTCAAACTTCCGCGCACCGTCTTAATTTCTATGCTTTTTCTAGGATGCCTGTTTTCTCATATGGCGTTTGGAAATGTAGGCTCTACAAAGTACATACCAATTAGTTTGGCGGCACTACTTTTTTTCATTTACCCTCCTGTAGTGGCTATCTTAAATCATGCAATTGCTAAAAAGTGGCCTTCTTTAATAAAGACAATATCGATCACGGTTGCTTTCCTTGGGTTAGCTGTAATGTTGGGAGTTGATTTAAATCAAATAGACCTTCGTGGTGTTGTAATAGGTACTACTGCAGGTATTGCTTGTGCTGTAAATATAATATGGGTAGCGAGAAAAGTTTCCGGCGTGCATCCGTTTGTAATAGTGTTCTATCAATCTGCTATAGCCTCTTTAATAATTGGGGTTTTGGCTTGGTATCTTGATCAGCTGCAATTGCCCAATGAAATTGGTGGTTGGTTAGGATTTTTGCTTGTAGGAGTACTCCAGACAGTATCCATACCCTTTTTTTATTTTGCCATTCAGCGTATCGGTTCTGAACCAACAGCGATGATAAATAATAGCCAACCTATAGCTAGTATTGTTGCAGCGATTTTGATTTTCAATGAAGTTTTAACACTGGAGCGATTTTTCGGTGCTATCATGGTTATTGGTGGTATATTGGTCACTCAGTGGGATGATATGAAGTCTACACAAAATAAATTACCCTAATGTCCCGAGTGTTATTAACGCAGAAGATACTAGCCGTCGTTTGTATGAGGTGTCAGCGTATTAAGGCAGTGAAAAACTTAATCGGGATCGAGGGGATTTCTAAGGAGTTTATCTTCCACCTCTAGAACCCAGATATCCTCATCAAAGCCCATTTGTTTTTCAATTAGTTTGTCGGCTTCTGCCTCTTTAACCGGTTTATCACCTGTAAGTTTCGACCAATAAAGGCGATCTTCCCGAAAGTCATATAATTGGTTAAATATGACGCATCCGATGGTGCCGCCAAATACTTTAACAAATATAATACCTGCGTCGGGGTCTCCACGTTTTACGACGGTTGTAGGTATCCCTTTTTTGGAACTTGCCAAAACCGCTGCTTGTATTTGTAGTATCGACTTGAGCCGAGGTTCACTCATGTTCCCTAAAGTATTTGTGTCTCAACTGTTTTACAATAGAATACCTCAAAAATTATTGCATCACTGATTCAATTAGATGGTTGAAAACCAAGAAAACACTGGATACAAATACCAAAAAAATTCTGGCTATGTGCTACAACCTTTGACCAGGTAGGAAATAGTGAATTGGAATTTTATTCGTAGTAAAAACGAAGTTATATCTCTTTCATGAAGGTCTTATATCGAATTTATAGTGACTCATAAAAGTAAACAAAAACAAAAAGGTAAGAATGATGCCTAACATTACCCTGCCGGATAATAGCATTCGCAGTTTTGATGGGTCCGTAGATGGTTTTGAATTAGCTTCCGCTATTGGGCCTGGCCTAGCAAAGTCAGCAATGATGATGATAGTAGATGGGAATGAAAGGGACTTATCTTTCCGGATTGAACAAGATTGTAATGTGGTAATTATAACGCGGAAGGATGCAGTTGCGCTGGATCTTATCAGGCATGATTGCGCACACGTCATGGCGGAAGCGGTAACAGAACTGTACCCCGAAACTCAGGTCACAATTGGTCCAGCAATTGAAAATGGTTTTTATTATGACTTTTATAGAGAAAAGCCTTTCACGGAGAGTGATCTCGAGACCATAGAAACAAAAATGCATGAAATCATAGATAGAGGAGATCCATTCGAGAGAGAGGTATGGGCTCGTGATGAGGCGATTTCGCACTATGAGAAGATCAAAGAACCCTTCAAAGTCGAGTTGATAGAGGGTATTCCAGACGATGAGCCAATTTCTTTCTACAGACAGGGCAACTTTTTGGATTTATGCCGAGGCCCGCATGCACCATCGACAAAACATGTTGGCCACGCTTTTAAACTGATGAGCGTGGCGGGCGCTTATTGGCGTGGGGACTCGTCAAACCCAATGCTGCAGCGAATTTACGGTACAGCTTGGCCAGATGAAAAAAAGTTAAAGACCTACCTAAATATGTTAGAGGAAGCGGAAAAGCGCGATCATCGTCGGTTAGGTAGAGAGCTGGACCTTTTTCATATGCAAGAAGAGGCCGTGGGTTCGATATTTTGGCACCCAAGGGGCTGGTCATTATACAGGGAAATCGAAGCGCACGTGCGCCGAAGACTTGAGGATGGAAATTACAAGGAGGTAAAGACACCGCAGTTGATAGATAGATCTCTATGGGAGGCGTCAGGTCATTGGGAGAAATTTAGAGAAAATATGTTCACTGCTGATAGTGAAGACGATCGAACTCTTGCGCTCAAGCCTATGAATTGCCCTGGTCATGTTCAAATTTATAAACAAGGACTTAAAAGTTATCGAGATCTACCTATCAGAATGGCCGAATTCGGCTCATGCCATCGAAACGAACCATCCGGTGCTCTGCATGGAATTATGAGAGTTAGAGCATTCACACAAGATGACGCGCATATTTTTTGTTCTGAGGATCAGATAACCTCCGAAAGTATTATCTTCTGCGATTTATTAAGAAAAATATATAAAGATTTCGGTTTTGAAGATGTTCGTGTCAAATTTTCGGATAGACCAGGCGTAAGAGCAGGAGATGATGAGACTTGGGATAGGGCGGAAGAGGCGCTAAAAAATGCCTGCGAAGCTGCTGGGTTAGAAACTACATTGAATCCTGGCGAGGGTGCTTTCTATGGACCCAAACTGGAGTTTGTTCTCAGGGACGCAATTGGCAGAGATTGGCAGTGTGGTACCCTTCAGGTAGATTTCGTATTGCCTGAGCGCCTCAATGCTAACTATATAGCTTCTGACGGGTCTAAAAAGCGACCGGTCATGTTGCACCGAGCAATACTAGGATCTATGGAGCGGTGGATTGGTATACTTATCGAGCAGTATGCAGGCAGATTCCCGATATGGTTAGCTCCAGTACAGGCGGTCATAACTACGATTACAGGTGATAATGATGATTATGCTTACAAAGTATTAGAAGAATGTAAAAAAGTTGGCTTGAGAGCGGCTGTTGATGTAAGAAATGAAAAAATAAACTACAAAATTCGCGAGCATAGTAACGCAAAAATACCGGTGATACTGGTTGTGGGAACAAAAGAACAAGAAAACGAAACAGTAGCGGTGAGGCGCTTAGGTGGGAAATCGCAGGAAATACTTGCGCTTGACGATGCAGTTAATACACTATTGAAAGAGTCGACCCCGCCGAGTTAGTATACGATGGGGTGTAGCAACGAAAAATAGGAGGCTCTAGATAACAAAACAACCATTAAACCAGCAACCGGCGAAGCACGGACCACGTGTGAATACGGACATACTCAACGATGAAGTGCGGTGTATCTCGTCGGAGGGAGAACAATTGGGTGTTATGAAAACAGCTGATGCAATAGCAGAAGCAGATGCCCAAGGGTTAGATTTAGTCGAAGTTTCACCTAATACAGATCCGCCAGTTTGCAAAATTTTAGACTATGGAAAGTTCAAGTATGAAGCCCAAAAGAAAAAAAATGAGGCTAAAAAGAAACAGAAAATTATAGAGGTAAAAGAAATTAAGCTCAGGCCTAATATTGATGAGCACGACTATCAGGTGAAAATGCGCAACGTGCAAAAATTTTTAGACGAAGGTGATAAAGTCAAAGTCACTATGCGCTTTAGAGGCCGGGAAATGGCACACCAAGAACTGGGTGTCAATGTTTTGAATAGAGTTCGCGACGATACCGAAGATGTTGCAAAAATCGAGGCTTTTCCAAAACTCGAAGGCAGACAAATGATTATGGTTATTGCGCCAAAATAAACAACACTGCGATTCGAGCGTGCAGACTATCAGCAATTGTAGTTTCGGTTTTTTATTTTCTTAGTACTTAACAAAAAATGACAGCAGATCTTATAACTTCACCTCATATCCCAGATAATCATCCAAATATTCTGAAAGAAAAAGTTGGCGTGCTACTCTTAAACCTGGGCACGCCTAATGGCACAGATTTTTGGAGTATAAGGCGATATTTAAAGGAATTTTTATCAGATCCTCGTGTGATTGAAGTGAACCGGGTCCTTTGGAGTGTCATCCTAAATTTAATTATATTAAACGTAAGGCCAAAGATATCAGCAAAAGCGTATAAGGAAATATGGCTGGAAACAACGGATGAGTCACCTCTTAGATTTCATACCCGCGAACAATCAGAGTCATTATCTCAGCGTTTCAAAGAGAGGGGGATTCCTGTTGAGATAGATTGGGCAATGCGATACGGGACACCAGCTATCGGTGATCGTCTGGAGGAAATGCGCGCTAAAGGTTGTCGCAAAATACTTCTGCTAGCTCTTTATCCACAGTATAGTGCCACTACGACGGCAAGCGCTTATGATAAAGCTTTTCAGGCTTTGCAAAAGATGAGGTGGCAACCCGTAATCAGAACATCACCGGCATATTATAACAACAAAAATTATATAAGGATCTTAGCAAAGTCGATTAATGAACATATAGCACTACTCGATTGGGAACCCGATGTGCTCTTGACGTCGTTTCATGGTTTACCCAGACGTTATTTGGACGCGGGGGACCCCTACCACTGTGAGTGTGCACAAACCTCCCGGCTTTTAGCAGAGGAAATTGGCTGGACTGGCGACAGGGTTAAACTAGCTTTCCAGTCAAGGTTTGGCAGGGAAGAATGGTTGAAGCCATACATACAAGAGGTAATAACTGAATTACCATCGCAAGGCATAAAAAAAATAGCGATAATTTCGCCGGGGTTTATATCCGACTGCGTTGAAACTTTGGAAGAAGTCGCGATAGGTTTGAAGGAGAGTTTTGTTGAAGCTGGCGGGGAGCAATTTACTTACGTGCCTTGCCTAAACTCCTCGGAAGACAGCATTGATCTTTTGCAAGAACTTGTTCTAAATGAGTTAAGTGGTTGGATTCCGGAATAAAATATTTTCGCACTTCAATTGTTTTGGTTACATTAGCAGAAGCAACCGGGGGATGACTTTAACTCTACTGTCCTTTTAGGAAAAAGAGGGAGCATAATGGAAGCAATAGATTTATTGAAATCACGGCGGTCAGTCCTTGTCAAAAATCTTACAAGTCCTGGACCTGATAAAGAAGATTTGCAACAAATTCTTGAAGTTGGCTTGCGTGTCCCAGATCACGGTAAAATTGGACCCTGGCGAATTCAAGTAATTACTCCAAAGGGTCAGAAAACTTTGGGAGATCTTGCGGCGAAAATCTTTACAAATAAGTACGGTGAAAGAGCAACAGAGAAGCAAATAGAAGCCGAGAGACAGCGACCTCAAAGGGCACCTGTGTTGCTAGTTGTAACTTCTGATATACAATCGCCGCATAAAATCCCAGAATTGGAACAGCGATTATCTGGCGGAGCGTTATGCATGAATATATTAAACGCTGCCCACGCGCTTGGCTATTCAGCGCAATGGGTTACAGAATGGTTATCTTTTGACACAGAAATTAAAGCAGCTCTAGGTCATCAGGATCAAACTGATATAATTGGAATGATCTACATCGGTACTGCAGTAGAGCCACCTCAACCCCGCACCCGGCCACACTTGGACGAGATTGTAAGCGAATGGTCGGCCCCGTAATCTCAGATCAAACATTTGGTGTTCGCCAACGTGATATTACTGGTTTGTTAATGCGCTTCCGCCCAATTACTTCCGATACCGACTTCTGCTACTAAGGGTACAGACATGTCTACGGCAGGGGCTGCTGCTCCTTCCATTGCCGACGAAATAATTTGAGAGGTTTTATCTAACTGTGCGGTCGGTACTTCAAATAAAAGTTCATCATGGACAGTGAGTAGCATCTTTGCGTTTAGGTTTTGTTCGTTTAAGAGACTTGGTATGCGAATCATGGCGCGTTTTATGATGTCGGCTGCGGTTCCTTGGATAGGTGCGTTTATGGCTGCTCTTTCATAAAAACCCCGCCGTGCTGGGTTGGCTTCCTTGATGCCAGATAAATGGATTTTTCTACCAAAAAGCGTTTTAACAAAACCATTTTCTCTCGCGCCAACTTTGGTTTGCTCCATATAGGTTTGAATGCCGGGATACTTCGCGAAATAAGCCTCAATATATGCTTTGGCTTCGGTTTGGGGGCAACGCAGTTGTCGTGCTAAACCAAAGCTCGAAATACCATAAATGATTCCAAAATTAATTGCCTTTGCGTTTCTTCTGATCATCGGGTCCATATTTTCGACAGAGATATTAAACACCTCTGAAGCCGTTTGAGCGTGGATATCAACGCCATCCCTGAAAGCCTGCTTCAAGCTGTCGATATTTGCTATCTCGGCTAACAGTCGCAGTTCAATCTGTGAATAGTCTATAGAAACTAAAGCATTATCTTGCTCTGCAATAAAAGCAGTTCTTATTTTCCTTCCTTCGTCAGTTCTTATGGGAATGTTTTGAAGATTAGGATCGTTTGAACTGAGACGTCCTGTACTTGCCCCTGTCATTGAGTATGAAGTGTGTATTCTACCAGTTTTAGGATTAATTTCTTCAATTAACGCATCAGTATACGTTGACTTAAGTTTGGCAATTTGCCTCCAATCCAGAACTTTTGCTGCTATGTCACTGCCGTTTGCCGCTAAATCTTCAAGAATTTCTGCCCCAGTTGCATATGAACCTGTTTTTGTTTTTTTTCCGCCTGGTAGAGATAGTTTATTGAAAAGAATTTCACCTAATTGCTTTGGGGACGCGATATTAAATTCACCACCGGCCAATCTATAAATGTCACTCGCCTGACTTTGAAGTCGTTGTGAAAAATCCTCAGACATTTTTTTTAGAATTATAGGATCTACTTTTATACCAGTATGTTCCATTTCAACCAATACTTCGATAAGCGGACGTTCGAGTGTCTCATATACAGCGGCCATGCGTTTTCTTGGCAGGTCTTTCTTTTGCTGTTTGTAGAGGCGAAATGTCATGTCCGCATCTTCGGCGGAGTACTCCATCGCTTTATTTAGCGGAACTTTTGCAAATGGAAGCTTTGTTTTTCCAGTCCCGCATAGCTCGCTGTATTTTATATTTGTATGATCGAAGTGCAGAAGCGATAGCTCATCTAACCCGTGTCCATGGAGACCCGCATTCATAACATAGGATAGGCACATCGTATCATCGACTGAACTAAGGTTAATTCCTCCATTGTGCGGTTGTTTCATCACTAAGGCATCATATTTGATGTTGTGTCCAATTTTTAGAATGCTAGTGTCTTCCAGAATGGGCCGGATGATTTCGATGGCGGCGTCAAACTCTATCTGTTTGACATCCAACTTTGCTTTACCAAGAAGTTCTGTCTGGCTATCCCCGGTTTCGTGCCGTAACGGTATGTAACATGCTTTTCCGACTGAAACCGCTAAAGATATTCCAATTAAATTGGCTTGCGATGCATTTAAAGAGTCGGTTTCGGTATCGAAAGCGACTAAACCATTTTTCTCTATCAGTGCTACCCAATCGTTCAAATTTTTTAAATTATCAACTAATTCATATTTTTTTTCTATTTTATCGGCAGGGTTTGATAGGGATAACTCATCTCCGAATTCTTGCTGTGCTTCAGCCTCAAATCGGGCGATTAATCTTTTGAAACCTTGGGCACGCAGAAATTCTAATACTTTTAATGGGTCTGCTTTTTCCAATGTTAATGTCGAAAGAGGCTGCGAGACGTCTACATCTTGCTTCAGTGTCACAAGTGTTCTACTTATGCGTGCCATTTCAGCGTGATTGATGAGGTTGTCACGGCGTTTTGGCTGTTTGATCTCACTAGCTCGGTCCAATAGTGACTCCAGATCGCCATATTCATTTATGAGTTGTGCTGCGGTTTTGATCCCTACCCCTGGAACACCCGGAACGTTGTCGCTTGTATCTCCGGCTAGTGCCTGAACATCAACTACGTGTTGCGGCCCGACCCCAAATTTTTCAATAACATCCTCTACACCAATATCCTTATTTTTCATTGGATCAAACATCTTTATTTCTGGTCCGACAAGTTGCATGAGATCTTTGTCTGAGGATACTATTGTTACGTCTGCATCCTCTTCTCGTGCTAATCGAGTATAGGTTGCGATTAAATCATCTGCCTCGTAACCTTCCATCTCAATACAGGCAATATTAAAGGCACGCACAGCCTCACGTATAAGTGCAAACTGGGGTATGAGTTCGTCTGGTGGCGGAGGTCGGTTGGCTTTGTATTCTTTATAAACATCGTTTCTAAAGGTTTTTCTGGCAGTATCGAATATTATCGCACAGTGATCAGCTTTTAGATCTTCAATCAGCTTGATTAGCATGTTGGTGAACCCAAAAACAGCATTAGTCGGTGTTCCGTCATCTCGACTCATTGGGGGTAGTGCGTGAAATGCTCTGAATATAAATCCCGACCCGTCGACTAAGAAAACATGCTTTCGGTCAGTTGCTTCTTCGTTCATCTCGGCCTCTGTTATAGACGTCGTTTAGCTATCCGTTAGTTAACTGAATTGCGATTCGCTAAAAGTAAAACAAATCTTTATTTAATAGTTGCTAGTCTAACTCCTTGATGTGGGTGGAAGCAATGATGCATAATATTAAAGAACTATGGAGTATGGATTAACCGGAGGTTGCTTTATGGTACCGACTAAAGTCAGATACATTAATGCCGACTGGAAGCATAAAGATGTTGCTCCAAAAATTGGATCAAAGGAATCTAGGAGAGAGCATACAGCCTATCAGGACGTGTTAATAGAGGATGCACGGCCTCATTTGGAAAATGGAAAAATTGGGCTTGAACAAACTGGTTTCACGCTAACAAATAATAGAACTCAGTGTAGAAATTTTAGAGACGAGGAACTTATTAGCAGTGTGTATCTGCCCGAGATGCAAAACTTAATATGTCGACTTACCGGTGCAAAGGCTGCATACCACTACGGCTTTTTAGTCAGAACAGAAAAGCCGATCGATTTTAACGATGGCTACGCACGCTTTGTCCACTGCGATTACAATGTAAAACGCGTATTAGATATGTCTCATGACGTTCTTCGTGAAAATGGGGTTGACCCTGATGAAAGTGACACGTTTGCCTGGTTTAACACATGGCAACCATTTGATCATCCTGCAATTAATAATCCCTTAGCTTTCATCGATAATAGTAGTCTCGCGGATGACGACGTAATTGATTACTTTTATACGGGCCGAGGAAGAGATAGTTTGGTAGCAGCTCCTGTCTACAACCCGTCACACAGATGGTTCTATTTTCCAGAAATGCAACTTGACGAAGTTATCGTTTTAAAACAGATGGATCAAAGGCCGGACAGAGTAGTTTATTGTCCGCACACATCTTTCGATAATCCGAATGGAGGTGAAAACTACCCACCCCGTAGAAGTATAGAAACACGAGTGGTGGCGGTTTTTTGACTGAAATGAACTATCTTGGGTCCAAATAGTATTACATTATTAAAAAAAAATCCCTAATCTATTACAGAAACAATCAGTTGTTTTGGTAGAGTATTTAATGAGTATCAGTTTATTTGATCGCGGTGCATTAAAGATAATTGTGATATAGGAAAATTTATGTCTACTAAAACTAAAAAGGGTGTAGCTCTGATTGTTGGCGCTGGAGATGCGACTGGTGGAGCAATAGCAAAACGCTTTGCCAAAGCAGGTTTTCAAGTTGTTGCAACAAGACGAAAAATCGAAAGCCTCGATAACTTATCTCAAGAAATAATGATGATGGATGGCATTGTTCATCCATTTGGGGTTGATGCCCGGCGAGAGGATGAAGTCGTTCCATTTATTGAAAAGATAGAGAGAGACATAGGACCAATAGAAGTTGCTGTTTACAATGTTGGGGGTAATGTCCGTTTTGGAATACATGAGACGACATCGCGCGTTTTTTTTAAAGTTTGGGAAATGTGCTGTTTTGGTGGGTTCCTAATGGGTAGAGAGGTTTCTCGCGCAATGTGTGAGAGAAAACGAGGCACTATTATTTTTACCGGAGCAACAGCGAGTGTGAGAGGAGGTAATGGTTTTTCTGCGTTCGCTTCGGGTAAACACGGATTGCGAGCTTTGGCACAATCAATGGCTCGTGAGTTGGGACCGAAAGGCATTCATGTCGGGCATGTCGTTATTGATGGCGCCATTGATACTGAGTGGATAAAAAAAATGTTTCCTGACAGATACGCGCAAAAAGAAAATGATGGGATTTTGGATCCATCTGCTATCGCAGAAACATATTGGAATATGCATTGTCAACCCCGAAATGCCTGGAGTTTTGAAATAGATTTAAGGCCTTGGGTGGAACATTGGTAAATATCGTTTTTTTTGGGCATGAATAATGTCTGCCCGCTCTTTAATGTTTCAAGGAACAGGGTCAGATGTAGGCAAGTCCCTTTTGGTAGCTGGGCTGTGTAGATGGGCAAAAAACCGCGGTATTAAGGTTCAACCATTTAAACCCCAAAATATGTCGAATAATGCTGCTGTAGCTGGAGGAAATGGGGAGGTTGGAAGAGCTCAGGCTTTGCAGGCGAAGGCATGCGGGATACAGCCTACCGTTGATATGAACCCTATTCTGCTAAAGCCTGAGACGGACAGTGGCGCTCAGATCGTTGTTCAAGGAAAAATGTTTGACCGAGCTACGGCAAAAGAATATCAAAAACTAAAGCCTAAACTGCTGCCCTATGTTTTAGAAAGTTTTGAAAGGATACGGAAAGAGGCAGACTTACTTCTTGTTGAGGGGGCGGGAAGTACAGCCGAAATAAATTTGAGAACTAACGATATCGCCAACATGGGCTTTGCTACAGCAGTAAACACTCCCGTAATCTTAATAGGTGATATTGATAGAGGTGGAGTGATTGCCAATTTAGTTGGGACGAAAGCTGTGCTGCCCGTTGACGAGACCCAGTTGATCAAAGGGTTCGTAATTAATAAGTTCCGTGGTGACGTATCACTGTTTACATCGGGTCTTCAAGAAATCGAGAAACGAACGCAATGGCAAGGTTTGGGGGTCATTCCATGGTTTCAAAACGCGAGAAAGCTGCCTGCTGAAGACGCAGTGAGTTTGAGAGGAGCGCCTGCCTTAATCAGACAACAATTGAAAATTTCTGTGCCTAGGCTATCGCGTATTGCTAACTTTGATGACTTGGATCCTTTAAAGAACGAACCAGGTGTAAATTTGAGAATAGTGGAGCCTGGTGAACCAATAAATAGTGATGCGGATCTCATTTTGATTCCAGGGAGTAAATCGACAATTGGTGATCTCTCTTTTTTGATTGAGCAGGGATGGGATGTAGACATCCAGGCGCATATCAGACAAAGAAAACTTGTTTTAGGTATATGTGGGGGTTATCAAATGCTGGGTAAACTAGTTAGTGATCCGCTAGGAATAGAAGGTAATGCAGGAACAGCCCCAGGACTAGGTTTTCTAGATGTGACGACAAAACTTACTTCAGAAAAAGCTGTCACAAAAGTCAGTGGTACCGATATTAAATTCGGTAAAAAAATTACCGGTTATGAAATACATATTGGATCAACGTATGGGCCAGACTGTACACGCCCATTGGTGAGTATTCGCTCGGGGAACAGTGAAGAAAGATTAGACGGCGCATCGTCACCCAACGGCCTTGTCCTGGGAACTTACGTGCACGGGTTGTTCATCGAAGACGAATTCCGCCACGCCTTTCTTCAATATTGTGGGCTGGAAAAACTTAGCATGTCGTCCTTTGATTTAGAGATAGAAACGACGTTAGATGAATTTTCTGAGCATTTAGATAAAAATATTGACGTCCCAAGACTTTTGGATCTTGCGCGCTAGGAACTTGTGAGTATTGTATTGAACCTCTTTTAACCTTGATCCTTGGAGCTTAGCATGGGTCGTTTTCTTTTAATTATAGGAGCTTTGTTTTTTATTATGGCAGCTGATAAAGCCGGGGCAAGTGACCCTGAGAACCAGATCTTTCTCGATCTTAAGGATGGACGCGTCGTAATTGACTTGCTTCCAGATGTTGCACCCAAGCATGTGGAAAGAATAAAAGAACTTACGCGAGAAGGATTTTATAATGGTATTGTATTCCATCGAGTAATAGACGGATTTATGGCGCAGACGGGAGACCCTACCGGTACTGGAACTGGTGGCTCTGGCAAAAAACTAGCAGCTGAATTTTCCGACGAGCCGTTCACACGTGGCGCTGTCGGCATGGCGCGTGCTCAGGACCCCGACAGCGGTGACAGCCAATTTTTCATTTGCTTTGATGATGCCCAATTTCTTAATAAGCAGTATACAGTCTGGGGTAGAGTAAGCGCCGGTATGGAGTTTGTAGATAATATTACAAGGGGAGAGCCGCCAGCAAATCCAGACAAGATCGAAAAAATGCAGGTGGCTGTTGACGTTAAGTAATAAAGGTCGCTCGTTTATATGACTCTCTTAGTGGTTGGGGGTTCTGGGTTTATCGGTTTAAATTTGATCGAGGTATTGCTCTCTTCCTCGGAACAAGTAATCTCCTTAGATAAGTCGCCGATCCCCCCTGCGGCCATGAACGTTTTCTCAAAACTTCCAGGAAAATTTACAAGTATTCAACTCGATATCACCAATACAGGAGACGTCGATCGAGTTGTTTCAGGAGGCGATGTGGATATCATTTTCTATGGCGCAGCAATTACTGCGGGTGTCGAGCGTGAAATTTCAGATCCTCTATCTGTGTTTGATGTAAACGTTATTGGCCTTCTTAATGTTCTCAAAGCGGCCTGCAGGACCCCATCAGTAAATAGAATTATTAATATCAGTTCTGGTTCAGCTTATGGAAATGGTGGCTTTGGTGATACGGGCTGGAAAGATAGCTTAGATGAATTTGGCACACGTGAAGATCCCCAGACACTCTATGCCATATCGAAGTATGCTGGTGAACGCGTAGCTCTTAGGATGGGTGAGCTATTAAATAAAAGAGTAATTAACGTTCGATTGAGTGCCATTTTTGGACGCTGGGAATACGACACGGGGGTCAGAGATACTTTGAGTGCTCCTATGCAAGCGACCTTGCTAGCGTTAAAGGGAGCAACCGCTCTTATAGACCGCAAAGAAGAAAGGGACTGGACCTATAGCCGCGATGTGGCTCGAGCCCTTTACAAATTGGCTAATCATGAAAATGTTAAGTCTTCTCTCTATAATATTAGTTCCGGTAAACCCTGGAGTGTCTTCGATTGGTGCGCGGTTTTAAAAATGTCTTATCCTGATTTTAATTACAGACTATGCGAGTTTGGTGAGGTTCCTAATATTGATCTTTTTGGAACTAGGGACAGGATAAAAATGTCGCCAGACCGTTTTTTATGTGACATAGGATACACTCTTTCGGCAGATTTAAATGAAATTTTTGAGGACTTTAAAATATGGCTCAATGAGTCTAATGGTTTTTGGAATCTCGAAACCTGAAAGGTCTTACGTCCTTAATAAAATAAATTGTTTACTTGTTTTGATAGAAGTTAGCTATAAGGTTTTGAGGAGAAAATACGATGAAATTTGCAAGTTTTATATATAACAACAAAAATACCTGGGGCATTGTGAAGGACGGCCAGCTCGTTAGTGTTGATGAAGCCATCTTAAAGGAAGTACCCACGCTACGCTCCGCCATATCCCAAGAAAAATTAATGGAAGTAGGCCAAAATTTATCAAAAAAGCCTGGAACAGTGGCAGTAGATCAAGCAATGTTTCTCCCTGTAATCACGGATCCAGAAAAAATTCTATGCGTAGGACTTAACTATCATGAGCATAGATTAGAAGGTGGTCATGATGAGGTTGGAAACCCAACAATTTTTGTGAGATTTGCAAATGCCCAAATTGGTCACAATGCCCCAATGATCAAACCAAAAGAGTCTGACACGTTAGATTTTGAAGCGGAACTGGCAGTAATAATTGGAAGAGGGGGGCGTAGGATCTCCGAGGAAAATGCCTTCAGTCACATAGCTGGTTACTCTTGTTATAATGACGGAAGTGTAAGGGAGTTTCAAAGGCACACTACACAATTCACACCAGGCAAAAATTTCATTGGAACTGGTGGCTTTGGCCCCTGGATGGTTACTCCTGATGAGATAACAGACCTGCAAAATGTAACGGTCGAATCAAGGCTGAATGGTGAGGTGATGCAGCACGCCAGGGTGTCGGATATGATTTTTTCTATCCCAAGGATAATAAGTTATATTTCAACCTTCACGGAATTAGTTCCTGGTGATGTCATCGCTACAGGAACACCGGGAGGCGTCGGATCTAGGCAGGATCCAAAGGTTTGGATGTGGCCAGGTGATACTTGTGAGATAGATATATCCCAGGTAGGTGTGCTTTCAAATCCAATAATTGAAGGATAGGAGAGAGTTTTGGCTACAGAAATCCCATTTAATAGAAATTTTGAGGTGAATTACGGAGAAATAGAAAATGTTGCACCTGGAATAAGAAGGATTACTGCCAATAACCCTAGTCCGTTTACATTCAGGGGTACAGGTACTTATATTTTAGGCGAAGGGAACGTTGCTGTTATCGATCCCGGTCCAGATCAGCCCGAGCATGTCAAAGCTATTGTTGAGGGTCTAAAAAATGAGACCATTTCACACATACTAATTACACATACACATAATGATCACTCACCAGCAGCTAAAGCCCTAAAGGAAATCACTGGTGCGCCAACTTATGGTTTTGGTCCCCATGGCAGTGGAAAACCAGGTTTAAAACTAACAATTCAAGCTGGCGGGGATATGGATTTTCGTCCAGATGAGAAAACGCAAGATGGTTCTGTAATCTATGGTGATGATTGGAGTGTTAGTTGTTTGCATACTCCGGGTCATACCTCGAACCATATTTGCTTTTCTTGGGATAAAGAGAAAGCGCTTTTTCCAGGGGATCAGGTAATGGGATGGTCAACTAGTATAGTTTCTCCTCCTGATGGAGATATGGGTGATTATATGAGAAGTCTTGATAAGCTAATTGTAAGGGATGATAAAATCTACTACCCAGCACATGGCCCTGAAATATTAGAACCTCAGAAGCTTATTTCTGCTTTTCAAGACCATCGCCGAGAGAGGGAAGAAAACATTCTCGAATGTTTGAAATTAGGAAACAACACGATCGATCAGATGGTTAAGACTGTTTACCAAGATGTATCAGAGGGCTTGCATGCAGCAGCGGCTCGTTCTCTATTTGCTACTGTTATCTACTTAGTAGAGCAGAAGAAGGTAGAGGCAATGGACGGGCTGGATATTGACGGTCGGTACGTCCTGACGTGATATCGACTTAGCACGTTTTATTTGTAACGTTGGTACCTTCGATCCTTACGGTATCCGAAAAAGGGATAAGTTGTGGGAATAGTGAAGCCGCTTTCCTTGCGGCGAATTATTTCTTCTAACATAAACTGGGTGACATCAACTAGTGGTAGTTCTAACGCTTTTTCAATATCTAAAAACGCCAGATCGGCAAGTTCGCCGCTGCCTCCAAGCTGTCCTGACATATCTGATTCCCAGGCATAGAAAAAACGTGCGTTAAATCTAAAGGCTTTAGAGGCTGGCGTGATTGCATGGCCAACATACTCTAATTTAGCTAAATCTGGAGCAAGTCCCAGAGCTCTCACTTGGTTCCAGCTTTGATTGTGAGTTTCCCCAACGTCCCCCGGTGCGCCAAGAAAAAGCCCAGTTTCTTCAAAGGTTTCCCGTACAGCAGCCATCGCAAAGCTACTTGATTTTCCTATATCGGTTGAAATTCTTTCGGACAGATTTTGTCTCAAATTTGAAGCAGGATTTGTTAGTCTGTCGCACGCTTCAAGTTTCCCCCCCGGAAATACATAGACGTTGCTGAAGACCGCTTTACGTCCCCGCCGGCCCATCAGTACCTGTAGCTCGCTTTCTTTATTCCTTAGGACTATTAAGCTTGCTGAGTCTTTAGGTTTTACCGGATATTTTATTTCTGGGTTCTTTGTGGGCAAATCTCCAACAGTCTGGTTATGTCTGTCAGGTTGTTCTTTATTTTCCAAGTTGTTTCCACTTTCTTCATCAAGCATAATTATCGACCAAGATTAGCGATTGGATTTGTCAATATCCTACCAGTCCTCAGACGCATTTATTTATAATGACTTCTCAATACTTTTTGCAAATTATTATCAAGTTAGATTTTAATCGATTTTTGTCGTCTCCTTTGAACCGAGGAAGGGATCCGCATTGCGTCTCGGTATTTAGCTACGGTACGACGTGCGATATCAACACCTTGGCCGGCAAGTATCTCTACTATGCGATCATCGGACAAAATTTTATCGGGTTCCTCCGAGTCCACTAGAGCTCTAATCCTTGCTTTTACAGCTTCTGCAGAAAGTGCATCGCCTCCCGCAGCAGATGCAATTGAGGAGGAAAAAAAATACTTCAATTCTAACATTCCTCTCGGAGTAGAGATATATTTATTATTGGTGACACGACTGACGGTACTTTCATGCATGTCTATTGCAGATGCAACGTCTCGAAGAACTAGCGGTTTCAGATATTGTACCCCAAATCTAAAAAAGTTGTCTTGCTGACTTACTATCTCAGAAGCTACCTTTATTATTGTTGTTGCTCTCTGATGCAAAGACTTTACAAGCCAGTTGGCTGATTGAATACATTCGTTTAAATACTCTTTTTCTGGCTTAAGCATCTGCTTTTTTGAAACTTTTGCATAGTAGCTGTTGTTGACTAGTACTTTAGGTAAAGTTTCCGGGTTAAGTTCAACTAGCCAGGTACCGTCTGGAGTAGCCCGGAGTATTACGTCCGGTGCAATTTGTTGGTCAATTGAAGGCTCAAATAATAATCCTGGTTTTGGGTTCAGAGATTTTATTTCGGATATCATTTCTACAATATCTTCATCATCTACATTGCACAACTTCTTCAAATTACCCAACTCATGTTTGGCTAGTTGATCGAGGTTTTCAATAAGCATCTGCATTGCAGGATCTAAGCGGTCTTTGTCGCGTAGTTGCAGGGCAAGGCATTCTGATAAATTTCTGGCGAACACACCTGGTGGATCGAAGTGTTGCAATTTGCATAAAACATTGTTTATTTGCTCTTCGGTACAGTCAAGGTTTGCCATTAAGTCGGAAGGGTCGGTCAATAAATATCCTGTATCATCGATCATTTCAATCAAGTGGGCGCCTATTAGTCTCTCTTGCATGCCGATAAAGTCTACCCCAAGTTGTTCATACAAATGCTGGCGAAGAGTTTTGTCAGCACTAGCTGTCTCGTCTATATTGTAATCGGGATAATCAAAATTATTAGAGCTGCTGGAGGTCTTATATGATGTATAGTCCTCTCCAATTGCGCCGGGTCTTAGCTCATTTGGATCGTTAATCCCGGCGCTTCCCCAGTTATTTTCATAATCAGTGTCATTCGGATCATCGTTTAATGATGGTAAATTTTCTGATGAAGTCTGAAGCAAAGTATCTTGGACTATTTCATCTGAAAAACCTTCCTCACTTTCTGATTGTTTAACATCCGGATCATGGGCTTTTTCATAGGCTATTACATTATCTTCAGACGCTTCTTCCGAAAATGATCGTTCTCCTTCGTCTGCTTCCAGTAATGGGTTTTTTTCTAACTCACTTTCTACAAATTCCGTCAATTCGGCATTCGAAAATTGCAATAATTTTATGGCTTGTTGTAATTGAGGGGTCATCACCAGTGATTGGGATTGTCTCAGGTCCAAACGCTGCGATAAGGCCATACTAGATCATCCTACAGCTTAAATCGATCACCTAAGTAGAAACGGCGAACTTCTTGATGCGAAACAATCTCTGATGGCGCTCCTTCCATCAAAACCGTTCCATCATGTAAGATATAGGCGCGATCAACAATGTCTAATGTTTCTCTAACGTTGTGATCAGTTATTAGCACTCCAATACCCCTATCTTTCAAGTGGGAAATAAGATCTCGTATTTCGCCGAGTGCGATTGGGTCTATTCCTGCTAACGGTTCATCAAGCAAAATGAAGTTGGGTTGAGATGCAAGTGCCCGAGCAATCTCAAGTCTTCTCCGCTCTCCACCGGAAAGGGCTAGGGCCGGTGTTCGGCGTAAATGGCTTATAGAAAATTCCGCTAATAGATCCTCAATGAAGGAGTCGCATCGATCTTTATTTTGCTCTGTCATTTCTGCAACAGCACGAATATTTTGTTCCACAGTAAGGCCTCGAAATATTGACGCCTCCTGTGGTAGATAACCTATTCCTAATCTCGCACGTTTATGCATCGCAAGACTAGAAATATCTATGCCATCAAGATGAACGGATCCATAGTTCGGAGTCATGAGCCCAATCATTACATAAAAACAAGTGGTTTTCCCTGCTCCGTTAGGCCCTAACAATCCAACTGCTTCGCCCCTTTGAACGGAAAGGCTGACATTTCGTAGAACGGGGCGCATTTTAAAACGCTTTCCTATATTGCTCGCCACTAGACCATCATTTTTTTGAATGAGTCTTGGGCCTTTATCGTTAGTCAAAATTTCGGGTTGGTAATCGATCATTCAACTTCTTTCATTGAGCCGTTTTCTTTTCAGGAATGAAAAGTCCACGAACCTTTTTAGTGCCGCCCAAACTCTTGCCTGATATTAACCTACTGACGCCACTCTGCAAATTGACTTCTGCCATAGAGCCATTTAACTGATTTTCTCCTCGCGTTATTTTTACATTACCTGATAGAGTCACCAATTCTTCAATTACGTCGTAAACTCCTTCATTGCCAACTATCACTTCCGATGGCGTTGTTATAAGAACGCCACCTTTCGCATCAATCTGCTTTGCAGTGAGATTACCATTTATATCTTCTGTAAATTGTACTGTTAACAAATTAGCACGAATCGTCCTATCATTCCGGGTAGCGGATGCGTTGCCACGAGCAACTGCGAGCTTCGGCTTTTGCCAAAATTCCAGACCCTCTTCAGCTCTAACTATCTCTTTTCCTGTATCAAGTCGAAGATTTTTACCAGTTACCACAAATAACGAGCGATCGAGATCATAAATACCATGTTCACCAAAAACGTTTTGGGCTAAGTTTCTGATAACGACTTGACCGTTTGCCTCAATCCTATAAATCTCATCTTTTTTCGACTTTGTAGTTCGATAAAATGCTTTCAGGATGTCTGCTCTCATGGAGAAATCACCTTGCTTTGCATTGGCATTGCCTCGTGCAAGATAGACTTTATCCTCAGAAAGCCACTCAATTCCTTGATCGGCGTCTATTTCTATAGGTTGGCTAGGATTGAACTTGCTAATTTTCGAACTGGCCAAAACAACCTTCGAAATGGGACCCCCTATTACTAGGAAGGCAAATAAGGTTGCTAAAAGAAGATTCTTTTCATTACGTTTCACGAGCCAATGTTCCCTGATGCTAGAAACTTGGCTTTGCTCTTTCCTAAAAATTTTACGTGTTTCCCCTTTTGGACTATCTGTAACCCTTCTGCGTGTATTTCACCACCTGGGCCGAAAGCATTAACCTTATCGCTACTTATAGCCGTTCCCTGCTTCAAATCTAGTTTAATGGAATCAGTTTTCAGTTCAAAACCCCGATCATGGTAGATGTGAACATCGCCGAAGAGTTTCACTTCTTGCAGCGATTTATCATAGATTCCATTTCTAGAGTTGATAGCTGCCCAATTGTCTGACCGCAAGAATATATCGGCTTTGGGGTGTTCAAGGAAAATCAGCTTATCGGTTTGGTTCTTTTGGATCGCTTGTGAAGCGGAAATTTGGTAGGCGTGTTTTTGGCTGTCAACGCCATGGTATCTAGGGTTCTCCATAACCACACCCTCCACACCTACATTGGCTATAGAGGCTTCGCCAAGTCTGAATTTGCCTTTTTCCGGCATTAATTGAGACCAAGCGAATGTTAAACCTATTATTGCAATAGCGATAGCCGGCAATAATAATTTCAACATTGCGATTACGCGATTGGTCGTTAAAGCAGGTTGTTCTGATACTCTTCCGGAAAGCAGTCGACTTCGCCTTGCGGTAATATCTTCTAAATGTTCCGACTTAGTTCCGGATGAAGTAGGCATTCCAAATTGACCAGCACTTTTTGATAAACACAGTTCTTAAAAAAAATTTTTCCTTACAATTTAAAAGTATATCACATGTGGCTAAAAATATCTTCATTTTCGAGCCCTAAAAGGTCCAAACTGGCTCGTGTTCCGATGAAATCAAAACAGGCTTTGGCAATTGCTTCGCGCTTTTCTCGGGCTAAACGGCTGGTTAATATCTCCTTTATTTTGTGAAGGTAAAGAACATCAGATGCCGCATATTGCATTTGTTCGTCCGTAAGCGTTGAGGTTCCCCAATCGGAAGATTGTTGTTGTTTTGAGAGTTCAATATTTAACAACTCCTTGCATAGGTCTTTCAGCCCGTGTCGATCTGTATAAGTGCGCACCAGTTTGGAAGCAATCTTCGTACAAAATACTGATTGTGTGGCTGTATTTAAGTACATCTCCATAATTGCCACATCAAAACGGGCATAATGAAAGATTTTCAATATGCCAGGGTTCTGCAATATTGAAATCAAGTTGGTAGCTCGATATTCCTCCTGATCGAACTGAACGATATGAGCCTCTCCATTACCCGAAGATAATTGGACAAGACATAGTCTATCTCTATGGGGTTTTAATCCCATGGTCTCGGTATCAATGGCCACAGAGTTACCAAAATCTAATCCGGCTGGTAAATCCCCCTTGTGAAGGGTTATATTTGCTTTCTCTTTTCTACTCAAAAAGCAATCTCCTCATTTGCTCGTATTGATGAATAAGATCTTGTAAACGCTCAGTAAACTAATGTTTGGCTATTTAAAAGCTTTTGGTTGGTGAGTTTGTTTATTAGTATAAAGATTTTGATTTTACAGGATGACCCGGCTAAGGCTACTCAATTAATTCCCTTATTTCTTCCTCAGAATAACCAATTTCTCTTAAAATCTCTGAACTATGTTCTCCTAAAAGTGGAGGGAGCTTTCGGATGTTAGTAGGTGTTTCAGAGAGTTTTATAGGTGGTGATGTAAGTTTTATTGTTCCCTCTGATTGATGCTCATGTGTTTGGAAAAATCCTACAGCTTTGAGGTGGTCGTCATTTTTTAGATCATAGAGCTGAGTCGCCTCTCCATGAGGTATATCACCTTCTTCCAGCGCCTTCAACAAATCTTCCGTATCCCAATCGGCTACTAAATCAGAAACGAGTTCATACAATTCCCCTATTTTTTCGCTTCGAACTTTTGGATCCAGAACGCGCGGATCATTCAACATATCTTCGCGGTGCATTATAGAAAAAAAAGATTTCCAATGTTTCGTAGTGTAAGGCAAAGCACAGACAAACCCGTCTCTGGTAGCATAAGGTCTTCGATACTTTACCATCGATCTTTCGTAGCCAGTCGACCCAAGTGGCGGGTCAAAGGTCATACCAGATTGATGTTCGACCAGGTTAAATCCTACCATCGACTCAAACATAGGGACTTCAACCAACTGTCCAGTGCCAGACTTTGTGCGGGCAAAGAGAGCAGCTAGAGTTGCATGGGCAGCAATTTGACTACAGATTTTATCACATACTGATGCATTCACGAAGGTTGGGTCACCCTCTCTTCCTCCTTGCATTGCGGCCATCCCAGATACGCCTTGGATGATATCGTCATAGGCTGGGCGTTTCGCATATGGCCCTGATTGTCCAAACCCAACCAATGCAACATAGATAAGTGATGGATTTATTTGTTTGCAAGCTGTGAAGTCAATTTCGAGCCTTTCCATCGCTGCCGGTCTAATCGATGTCATAACAACGTCGGATTTTTCTACAAGCTTAAAAAAAGCAGCTTTTCCTTTTTTGGTCTTTAAGTCTAAAACTAAGCTCTTTTTATTGCGATTTGCATTTATAAAAAAGTGCCCCATACCTTTATTTCTAAAAGGTGCTATGCCACGCGTGATATCACCCTCCGGCGACTCAATCTTAATGACTTCCGCACCGTAGTCGCCCAATATTTGGCAAGCATAGGGACCAAAGCCTACCGATGTTAGATCTAAAATTTTTATGCCTTCGAGTGCCCCAGCCATCAGCGACATCCTTTTTTTAATTTTCTAGCTGTTCTTTTTTAGGTTGTTAATGTAATGCAACCAGTATACTTGAAACCAGTTAAAACGTACAACCAAAGGCCGTTTCCATGGTTGAAATAAAAATAGTCCGTGTACCTGGCCTAGCCGATTGGTGGGCTGACCCGAAACCCTCAAATGATTGCTTTCCCTCATGGATAAAGGATTTACGAAAAGACAAGTTAGCAGATGACAAGCTGAATATGTCCGACTGTTTACCTGCAATTGAGGCAATGTTGCAGGGAATTATCATCGAGTTTCCTGCGACAATGACCTTTGAGTATTTAGCAGATCATCCAAAGTTGGGAAAAATGATAGCCTGTGATCATAAAGGTTACCCAATAATAGGAGGGCACGAGTTTTCGCAGTATAAAGGTGCTGAGTTCAAAGATTTCCATGTTGTAAAAGTAGGTCTGCCTTGGGTTATAGAGGTCCCAAAGGGATATTCCTGCCTTTTTACTGCGCCGTTCAACAGATCAGGGAATGCCGAGGCTTTCTGCATATCGGGCGTTGTACGTTGTGATCGCTATTATAACATGGTGAGTATTCCATTCGCCATTCCGTTGAAAAAAAAGGGAGATGTGATGGTTATTGAGACGGGACGCCCATTTGTACAAATTATTCCCTTGAAGCAGGAAGGTGTAAAAATAATATCCTCCCAAATTGATATAAAGAACTTAGAGACGACCATATACCAAATCAATGAAAATCCTGGATATTATAAGTCAATGGCTAGAGAACAGAACAAATGAGACTTTTATGAATAGTTTGCAGTATTGTGAAATATTTCACATCTCAAAATCTCATATTGTGATATTCTGAAAAGGTTAGATTGAGGCTTGTTAATATTAAGTCTCAAACTTTAAAGGAAAATCAAATGCCCGCAAAAAGTTATAATGAGCTTATAATTCAATACTCAAACGGTGAGGGTTTCCTGCATTATGCAAACGAGGCCGAGGGTGCTACGCTGGACCAAAACCTATCTCGCAAGGCTGCTTTCGAAGGTTTTGAGAGCGGCGACCTGCAAGTTTTTAGGTTTCTAAATTCGAACACGAATGATCATGTTTTTACTGCTGATATAAATGAAATAGCTGCGCTGAGAAATGACAATAATTTTGTCGAAGAGGGTGTTGTGTTCAACTTGCTAAGTGAGGAAGTGGCGGGCTCTCAGGCAATTCATAGATTTTTAAATACCGAAACTGGGAACCACCACTATACAGCGGATAGAGCCGAGATTGAAACCCTTCAGGCTGATGGAAATTACAACTCAGAGGGTGTTATAGGTTATGGCGGAGTTGTTGATGCTAGAGAGGCAGCACAGGTTGCGAGTGCTAGCTCAACGATCACGTTAAATCAGCCTTTTTCATCTGCGGACTTATCAGGTGAGGGTGCAATTAGCATAAAATTGGACGACGATCATTTTTCATCGCTAGGTTTTGAAAGAGTTTCAATGACGGCGATGTCATCTGATGGGACGGAACTCCCCGAATATCTTGGATTCAATGAGACCACAGGTCAAATTTACGGTTACACACTAAAAGAAGGACTTCCCTCCATTACGATTTCTGTTGTCGCCGATGACGGTACCAGTCAGGTAACTTCTAACTTTGCCGTCACAGCCAGTGATAGTAATTCCAAGTCGGAAGCTGGCATCTTCACAGAAAAGTCACTAGCTGCTCTTATGTCAATTGAAACGTCATCAGTTGGTGGTATTGTCACAAACAGCCCGACCTCACAGTCAACGGGATCGTTGCAGCCATTAGCTACGGCCTCAAATGCGACTAATTTGGCAAGTTTTCAGGCAAATAATCCCTCGATTGATGGGTCAGGTACAACTATAGCCGTTTTAGACACTGGCATCGACCTGGACCACCCATTCTTTGGCAGTGACGCAAATGGGGATGGAATTTCAGATAAAATTGTGGCTTCGCAGGATTTTCACGGTGACGGGAACGGAGCATCAGATCCGGATGGGCATGGAACGCATGTCTCAGGAATAGCAATGTCCTCCGATGCATCCTTGCCAGGGGTTGCGCCCGGGGCAAATGTTGCCGCGGTCCAAGTGTTGGGTGCTAATGGTGGCTTCACGTCAAGCGTGGAAGCGGGTTTGCAATGGGTTATAAGCAATGCTTCCGCCCTCAATATCACGTCGGTTAACATGTCCTTGGGGGATGGTAGCAATTCCAATATAGTACAATCAGCAGGCTTAATTTCTGATGAACTCGCAGCCCTCCGCTCAATGGGAGTAATCACCTTTGCTGCAGCGGGTAATAGCTTTGCAAACTTCAATGCGCAAGGTTTAGGTGATCCTGCTATAGACCCGAATGCTCTTGCAATAAGTGCATTGGATAGTGCAAATGAAGGTGCCGCGTCCTATTCTCAACGAAGTGAGATACTTACTGCGGTATTTGCTCCGGGCACTTTCATTACCAATGCCGCGCCAGGAGCAGGTGCAGCGACTCAAATACTCAGCGGAACAAGCATGGCGTCGCCTTATGTGGCCGGTGTCTCTTCGTTGATGCGTCAGCTCAATCCCAACCTGTCGGTAGATGATTTTGAAACGTTTTTAACACAGTCAGCATCAACTTTCTTCGACCAGGCAACGGGAGGCACGTATAGAGTAGTTGATGTCAACGCACTTGCAAGCCTTGTTTCGGGTTCTCCTTCTTCAGCTCCAACAACGCCTTCGCCAACACCCCCCGAAAGCTCGGATGACCATCCAGATTCAATTGATAATAATGCTGCCCTTGCAGTTGGGACGGCCGCGACTGGAGAGCTAGAAACTGGCGGGGATAAAGATGTATTTTCTTTATCAGTGCAAGCGGGAGCAACTTATCAAATCGACCTTAGGGGATCCCCATCATCCTTGGGCACACTTTCTGATCCTCTTGTCCGCGTTATTGATGCTAACGGTACAACTCTGGTGCAGGATGATGATAGTGGAACAGGTCTTGAGTCAAAGCTTGAATACACCGCGGCTTCATCTGGAACTATATACATAGAGGCAGGAGCGTTTAGCTCACGGCAGACGGGCACCTATCAAATCGATGTCGCTAGTGTCTCAGGCGGTGACGATCAACCTAATGGTATTGGAAACAACTCGAGTTTAATTATTGGTTCGGCGCAAATTGGAGATATAGAGGAAGCTGGAGATATAGATGTTTTTTCTCTTTCTGTGACAGCGGGAACAACCTACACAATTGATCAAAAAGGCTTTTTCTCGTCGGTTGGCACCTTGCAAGATACATTACTGACCTTAAGAGATATAAATGGTAATGTCCTTGCTCAAAATGATGATGGTGGTTTTCGCTTAGAATCGCAGATTTCTTATACTCCAACAAGTACTGGAGCTGTTTATGTCGAGGCTGGCGCGTTTGGAGTTAACACGGGTACTTATGAGATTTCTGTGGGGTCAAGTTCCCGCGGGGGTGATGTGGCTGACACACCCGGTTCTGGTTTGATCGCGATTTCTTCCGGGACACCTGTAGCAGGAGATCTTGAGACGGGTGGTGACAAAGATGTTTATTCTCTTAGTGTAACTGCGGGAGGTACGTATCAGATCGACTTACGAGGATCCGCATCCGGATTAGGAACGTTAGTTGATCCATTGCTGCGTGTTCTCGATGCAGATAGCAGAGTGCTAGCACAAAATGATGATGGTGGAACTGGACTCGAGAGTTCACTATCTTTCACGACCTCAGGCTCCGGTGAACTTTTTTTAGAGGCAGGAGCTTTTAGTTCAAGTCAGACCGGCACATATCAAATTGACGTGCTGCAATCAGGGATATCGACAAGCTCATTGGGTGATTTAATAGGACAGACCCAGGAACATGCGCCAATAACAGCGTTAGATATTATTTTTGGAGGCGCTATCGATTTTCAAAATGACCGAGATATGTATCAATTTATTTTGGAAGCGGGAACGACATACCAATTTGACGTTCGTGGTTCTAACAGTTCGCACGGTACACTGTGGGATCCGCAAGCTTTACTATATAACGCAGACGGAGCATTGGTGGCCCAGGATGATGATAGTGGAACAGCTTTCGACGCAAGTATTGCATATACGGCTCCCACAAATGGTAGTTATTACTTGGATGTTATTTCAAATATGGGGCTCTTGGCACAGTCAGTTGGAACTTACTCCGTAGAAACGGATATTTTACTTTAATCGTGCACTAAATAATCAGTGGTTTAACACTTAATAATTTATTAGATAATAAAGCTTCTGGCGGCCGCCAACTTATCGAGAGAGGTCGGTCACCTAACTCGAACCAATAGCTTATCAAGTGTTTGAAAAGGGATCCCGGCATGGAATTAGAATTCTGGTTTTCAATTGGCAGCACGTATACGTATCTCACTGTCATGCGCATGAAAGAAATTGAAAGGGAGCACGATATCAGCTTGAGGTTAATGCCATTCAGTGTTCGTCAAATTATGATCGACATGAACAACGCGCCGTTCCCTCCTAGTAAAGCGAGTAAAGTAAAATATATGTGGAGAGACATCGAAAGGCGGGCCGCTAAATATGGCTTTCCGGCAACTGTACCCGCTCCTTATCCACTCCAGGAATTTGATAGAGCTAACAAAATAGCTTTGGTGGGGTTGCAAGACGGTTGGATAAAAGATTATGTCCTCCAAAGCTACATAAACTGGTTCCAGTGCGGTTTGGAGGCGGGTAGTGATGAAAATCTTGCAAAAACCTGTAGTGTTTTGTCATTGAACATGGACGACATCATTGCTCGTAGCCATTCTCAGGAAATTGACAAACTTTACAAGGATCAGACGTCTGATGCCGCTAATAAAGGTATATTTGGGAGTCCTAGTTTTATCGTTGGTAGCGAGGTTTTTTGGGGAGATGATCGGTTGGAAGACGCAATATGGTGGCTCGGGAACCCATCAAAAGTTGGGCTGTAAAATTCATAGAGCCTGCGGCTTGTTGACCTGTTTCAATAGGCGCTTTTACTCATTCAAAAAATTAACCCTCTTTTTCGTACATTTCTTCTTGTAAGAAGTTTTGTATGCCAACCTTTTCGATGCGCGATTGTTGTGTTTCAATCCAATCGATATGTTCCTCTGTGTCATTCAAAATCCGTTGGAAGATTTCCCTGGTCACGTAGTCATGTTTTTCTTCACAGTGTTTTATAGCAACTTTAAGGCACGATTGGTTCGTCATTTCCAGTGACAGATCAGAGCTGAAAATTTCCTCTACATCCTCGCCAATTTTTAATTTTCCAAGGTCCTGAAGATTTGGTAGACCATCGAGTAGCAGCACTCTTTCTATGATGAGATCAGCATGTTTCATTTCGCCAATAGATTCTTCATAAATTTTTGAGGCTAGACGATCGAAGCCCCAGTCCTTGATCATTCTAGAATGAAGAAAATATTGATTAATAGCCGTAAGCTCGTTCTTTAATATAATGTTCAACTGACTAATTATTCCAGCTTCGGCTTTCATTGTTTTTCCCTTCATGACAGATGTCTTCCTAGACTACCAACAGTTAAAGCGGTGACATGAGTTTTCAATGGTTAAATGCGCTAATGATTCTCACTATCAAAGATTTTTTGCTTTTTTCGCGCTAATGGTTCTTAGTATCAAAAATTCGTCAGTTTCCCTGCCTTTCAAATTTGCAATTGACAATCATTCTCATAAGCTTCATTCTTTCTTTAATGCTGAAAAAATTGCGAGTTCAATGATGTTTGTCTGTAATTGTAACGGTATAAAAGAGCGTGAAGTGGCTGCGGTTATCGACGCAGGAGTAACAAGATGGCGAGATATACTAGCGGAATTTGAATGCACGCCCTGCTGCGGGAAATGTGAAGACGACATAAATTTGATAATTGAACAAAAGTCGTAATTTTTTTTGACATAATAAAAATCATCGTAAAAAATTTTTGAAAAACTTTTGATGGGTATTGTCTACTTGGATTAAGGTTTTTAAAAATACCCATCTACCAGCAATTAGGGCTTGGTTCATGCAGCCCAAGTTTATGGGCGATGGTGGGGGACGATTCTCTATGTTAGCGGAATCATCATTAAAAAAGATCGTTCGTTACGGGTCGTTAACAGTAATAGACGTGAAAGGTAAGACACATATCTATACCGGCCAAAACGGGCCGGCCGTTACCATCCGATTAACGGATCCACGTCTTCATTTTCGATTATTTTTCAATGCGCAGCTAGCCCTTGGCGAAGCTTACTCCGATGGCTCACTTATCCTTGAAGAAGGCTCAGTTTATGATTTTTTAGATATATGTCTAGCCAATCAAAGAACATTGGATAACACAACACTCCAAAAGATATTTGGAATTGTAAGAGGCCTTCAATCCGCTGTCAGAACATATAACCCCATTGGATTAGCTCAGAGGAAAGTCGCACATCACTACGATTTACGCGATGAGCTTTTTGATCTTTTCCTAGATTCGGACCGGCAATACTCCTGCGCTTATTTTACTAAGCTATCAGATACTATTGAAACGGCTCAATATGCAAAAAAACCTCACATAGCCGCTAAACTTCTTCTCGAGAAAGGACAAAAAGTTTTAGATATAGGGTCGGGTTGGGGAGGATTAGGCCGATTTTTGGCCGAATTAGAAGAAATTAGTCTTGATGGGGTTACACTATCTAGAGAACAACATTCATATAGCTGCACCTATAAAAAGCAAAGCAAAGCAGCAAAACGTATCAATTTTTTCCTTAGAGACTATAGAGAGCTAACCGACCGATATGATCGAATAGTGTCTGTTGGCATGCTGGAACATGTCGGTCCTCGACATTATTCAGAGTTTTATACAAAAATATATGATTTACTGAATGACGATGGCGTTGCATTGATTCATTGCATTGGAAAGTTCAACGATCCCGGCCCCCAAAATGCGTGGATGGAGAAATATATTTTTCCTGGTGCATATACTCCAACCTTATCTGAGCAATTTCCTTCCATAGAACGAGCCAAACTGTTTGTGACTGATGTGGAAATTCTTCGGTTGCACTATGCCGAAACTTTAAAATTGTGGCGAGAGGCATTTGAAAAAAATAGAGAAACCATAGCTTCTATGTATGATGAAAAATTTTGTCGGATGTGGGAGTTTTATCTCGCAGGTTGTGAGACAGCATTTCGCCATGGGGTTTTGATGGTGTTTCAAATACAGCTTAGCAAGTCTCTTTCAACTGTACCTTTTACAAGAGATTATATTAGTGATTTTGAGAAGTCACATTTTGAAATCTGATGGTGCCTTGCCTTATTTTGGCCGCGCTTTGCCTCGAAATAAACTTTATCTGAACAAGGCATTAGCATTTTCTTTCAGTAGATTGAAATCTCTTGAAGAAGGAGAT
>NZGS01000025.1 GCA_002690995.1 Rhodospirillaceae bacterium | reverse complement strand
CTCTTTTCTAGCTTGAGTTGTGAGCGAAACGGCGTCAGATCCAGAGCCTGGTTCAGTTAAACAATAGCTTGTCATCTTTGACATCTTTGCAATATCCGGGAGAAATCGCCTTCTGAGTTGATCATTCGCAAAATTATCAATCATCCAGGCAACCATGTTATGAATGGATAAATAAGCCGCGGTAGAAGGACATGCTGCTGAAAGCTCTTCAAAAATTATGGCGGCCTCAAGTCTACCTAATCCAGCCCCCCCTACATCTTCAGACGTGTATATACCAGCTAAACCAAGTTCAGCCGCTAGACGCAACTCGGATGCAGGAAAAATTTCTTTTTGATCCCATTCGGACGCATTAGGCAAAAAGTGCTCTTCCGCAAATGCTCTTGCCATATCCTGAATAGCTCGTTGTTCTTCGCTTAACTCAAAATTCATAGATGGCGCTCTTCCCTAAACAAACAATCAAGTCCCAAAGCGGCGTCCCAACTCTATTTTTTTGTCACTGATAAACTGCGCCGAATTTATTTTTGCGGACTTTCCTATCCTAACCCGGCTAATACGAATACCACCTAATCCCGAATTGATAGTAAAACTTGTATCATCGATCGCACAAACTCTTCCAAAGCGTCCTGTGCCCGCCGTCAATTCACAATCAAAAATTTGCACTTCTTCTCCATCAAGCGTAGTCCATGCACCCGGCTGAGGATTGCATCCTCTGATTAAGTTATACACTTCGGTAGCTGATCGAGACCAGTCTATCTCAGCATTCGTGCGTCGGCACCAACTCTCGTAGGTTGCCTTTGTCTCATCCTGCGGTATTTTTGGAGCTTCCCCTGATCGAATTAAATCGACAGCTTCCAAAGTTGCGCTCACACCGGCTGGAAAAATTTTGTCGAAATAAAGTGTCCCAAGCGTATCATCCGGCAAAATATCAATTTGCTTTTGGAGTAAAATGTCACCTTCATCCAAACCATCATCTGGCCAAAATATTGTTAGCCCAGTTTGTTTTGCCCCCCATATGATGGGCCAGTTAATTGAACTCGGTCCACGATGCAAAGGAAGCAACGATGGATGAAAACATATCGTACCATTTTTTGGAATATTTCGGGCCTGCTCAGGAACGAAAATTATAACATATGCTAAAAGCATTAAATCCGCGTCCCACGATCGCAACTCCTCTAAAATCTCTGGACTTTCGAAATTAGCCGGTTGCCTGACCTCCAGTCCTGCGTCTAAGGCACTTTGCTTTATGGGATCTATTGGTTTTCCGTTAACATCGGGTGCGGTATATACAGCTACCACGTCATCCTTACCTGCTTTCAAAATTGCCTCCAGACACGCTTGGCCAAAAGCTTGTTGTCCATTAATAACAATACGCATAAAAGCGTCCTCCAACTTTTTTTTCTGAATCTGCGACAAATCAGTTGTTTTAAACTATTAACTGTCAGATTAAAGTGAAGCGAGGTTAAGTGCTAGTTTAACTTTGGAATTATTATTATTTTTTTTGAAACGGAGATGCCAAAAGGTAGGTAAATATGGCAGAAATCAACCAAGCTGGACCAGCATTCCCACTGACCCGTTTGAGAAGAAATAGAAAAACCAAATGGGCAAGAGAGCTCACTAAGGAAACTTTTTTGTCACCTCAAGACCTTATTTGGCCTATCTTCGTTCAGGAGGGTGAAAACCTTGAAGAACATGTGCCGTCAATGCCAGGTGTTGTGAGATACAGCAGTGACCGACTTGTCGATGCTGTTGCAGAAGCGGCAGACTTAGGAATATCCGCGGTTGCGATCTTCCCATATTTAAATCCAGATTTGAGAGACTCAATTGGGTCTATGGCCACTAAAAGCGATAATTTAGTGTGCAGGGCAATAGAGAGAGTAAAGGCCCAAAACTTGAATATTGGTATTCAGTGTGATGTAGCCCTTGACCCATTTACAAGTCATGGACACGACGGCCTTTTAGACTCAGATGGAGAAATTTTAAACGATGAAACCGTAGAGATTTTATGTCAACAAGCCTTGGTGCAAGCAAATGCCGGATGTGATATTATCTCACCGTCCGACATGATGGATGGCCGTGTTGGGGAAATAAGAAGGACACTAGACAAAAATAATTTCAATAATGTTCAAATAATGTCCTATTCAGCAAAATACGCTTCAAGCTTTTATGGCCCATTCAGAGATGCTCTGGGTTCAACCGCGACATTAGCTGAAGGTAGCAAAGCAACCTATCAAATGGACCCAAGGAACTCAGACGAGGCTATGCGTGAAATAGCTTTAGATATAGCAGAGGGAGCCGACATGATTATGATCAAACCCGGATTGCCTTATCTTGATATCATATATCGGACAAAGCAACAGTTTGGCGTCCCTACATACGGATACCAGGTAAGTGGCGAATATTCGATGATCAAAGCAGCAGTCAATAATGGTTGGATGAATCACGATAGCTGTATTATTGAAAGTTTAATTGCCTTTAAAAGGGCCGGAGCGAATGGGATTCTGACATATTTCGCGCTGGACGCTGCACGCCTTTTAAAAGGATGTAGCTAATACTGTTTACATAATTTTCTTGTCTGATCGAAGGGTACGATGTACGAAAGTTTCTTTTCCATCGCACCAACGTATGAAAATTTTTAAAATTGCCAAAATGTCTAGAACAGACCAAAAAATGGATTTGATTGACACTTCACTGTCAAATTAAAAAAAATCTATTAATCTGTTGATTCAAATAGAGTATTTTTGTAAAACATTCGTACAAGGGCAATTTTTGCCTAGTTGGAGCGATCGAAGGTTTATGTAACTTGCTGCAATTTTATGAAAAATGAATCTTTTCCTGATTGCGCCCAATCAAGAGTTAAATGGAATGACAATTGGAGTGAAATGAATGAACCCGATTGCAGAATTAATAAGACAACTCGGTCCAGTTAGGCTTGCTGCACTGGCAGCTACAGGGATAGCTGTTCTAGGTTTCTTCATATTTCTGAGTTCTCGCTTAAGCACGGGCGGTATGGCTCTGCTTTACGGGGACCTTGATCCGCAAGACAGTGGACAAATAATCCAAACACTTCAATCGAAAAATATTCCATATGACATCAAGGCTGGTGGAAAACAGATTTTTGTGCCGGGAGATCAGGTTTTACAACTAAGAGTTTCATTAGCCGAAAGTGGTTTACCTGGGGGTGGGTCGGTAGGTTATGAAATTTTTGATAACAACCAGGGAATTGGCACAACTAATTTTGTTCAAAACATCAATCTAGTTAGGGCTCTTGAAGGAGAGTTAGCAAGAACAATTGGCGCCATGAGAAATGTTCGGGGCGCCAGGGTGCATCTAGTAATGCCTAGAAGGGAGCTTTTTAGTAGAGAAAAACAAGAAGCAAGCGCATCCGTTGTTCTGCAAGTTCAAGGTTCTTCGCGGTTAAATAACGAACAGGTACAGGCAATACAACATCTTGTCGCTGCTGCCGTTCCTTCAATGGACCCACAAAAAATTTCAGTGCTAGATGACCGAGGTCAATTGCTAGCAAGAGGCAATGGGGACAGCACTTCAGCCGCAGCCGGAACCGCTGACGAAATGAGAGTTGGCTTTGAAAATCGCATGCGTCAAGCAATAATAGAACTGCTTGAGAGAACAGTTGGCTTGAATCGGGTGAGAGCCGAAATTAATGCTGAAATTGATTATGATAGAGTGGTTGAGAATGCCGAGATCTTTGACCCAGACAGCCAAGTAGCAAGGTCAACACAGACTGTTCAAGAAAACGAGAATAGTTCCGAAAATGACGATCAAGATACAGTTACAGTACAGAACAACTTACCCGAAACCGAGGCCACTGCCGCCGGCACTGGAACGTCGGCAGCAAGTCAGGTTTCAAGAACAGAAGAGACTGTTAATTTTGAGATAACAAAGACCATTCGTAACCGAGTAAAAGAATCTGGCCAAATAAAACGCCTCTCGGTAGCAGTTCTGGTTGATGGGAAATATATAGAAAACGATGACGGAGATAAGGTGTGGCAGCCAAGAGCCGCTGACGAGTTAGCCCAACTAGAAACGCTAGTGAAGTCGGCTGTTGGATTTAATGAGCAACGTGGGGATAGCGTCGAAATAGTAAATATGCAATTTGTTAAATTAGAGCCATTAGAATTTGATGACGGCTCCCTCTTCCTAGGTATATCCAAAGAAGAATTTATGCAGTTAGCAGAAATTCTTGTCCTAGCGGTAGTTGGATTATTGGTAATCCTTCTGGTGGTACGACCCGTTTTGACGCGACTTTTTGAATCGATGCCTACAGCACTCGCAGGTGGGCCAGCCGGGGCACTTGGAGATCAAGAGGGTGTAGCGCTAGCACAATTAACAGGTCCTGAAGCAACCGCGGACATGGCTGAATTACTCGAGGAAGATGAGGAAGAGGTAGAAGATGAAAGTCTTCTCGACCAAATGATCGACATTAATCAGGTAGAGGGTAGAGTGAGAGCCTCATCTTTAAAACAAATTGGCGAAATTGTGGACAAGCACCCCGAAGAAGCCATAGCTATCGTGCGAAACTGGATGTATCAGGAAGGCGGCGCGTGATTAAAATTTAACGCTGATGATGGGGCCCTATATGCCAAAATTCATGTTTAATACACATTTCGATGATGAAATTGAAGACAATTCAAAAAAAGACGCGCTTCGAAATGAACAGGAAACCGAGAAAGAAATCGAACCGACGTTTTCGCTTCAAGAGTTGGAAGATCAGAAAGCAATTGAATACAAGCGCGGCCTGCAAGAGGGCAAAGCGCAAATGCTTACGGGTATAGAAAAGGAAACGACTAACATACTCGATATAATCTCATCGAAAGTGATAACTTTGAGCGAAAGACATCAAGAGTGGACCGACACTATAAATAAAGACGCAATCAAACTCACGCAAGTAATTGTAAAGAAACTTGCGCCGAGAATGATGAAAGAATGGGAATTTCATGAGATCGAAGACACAATAAAGGAGGCATTTAAATTTTTATCCAATGAACCGCGAGTACTAATAAGGGTAAGTGAAAGAGCACATAAACCAATTGAGACTGAAATACTGCGAATTACTTCGAATGCTGGCTTTCAGGGAGACATTCAAGTTATAGGCGATCAACTAATCAACAATGGCGACTGCTCCATAAGTTGGGACGCTGGTTCATTAGAAAAATCTTTAGAGGAAACTTGGTCGACTATCGATAAAATTATCGACAACGTTATAGCTGAGGAAAACGATTGTAAAACGACAACCAGCGATCGTTCATATGTAGCAACTTGATTTCGAGTACTAAAAGAGGTGAGCGACATTAAAAACAACAAAAGTATTATTTTTTTAACAATAATGCCTGGAGCATGACATGACAGATGAAACTGACTTGAACCTCAACGAATTGGAAGAGGAGGTAGTCACAGAAGCTCAAGACGAGGATGAGGTTGAAGAGGTCTATGCGGACGATGAGCAAACTGAGATAACGTCGAGGGAATTAGAAGCTGTTTATGATATTCCTGTTCAGGTCTCGGCAGTTCTCGGCAAACAAACAATGCAGGTTAGCCAGCTTTTAAAATTAGGACGAGGAGCAGTAGTAGAGCTAGACCGGAAGGTTGGCGAAGCTATAGATATTTATGTCAATAATAGACTTGTCGCTCGAGGAGAGGTGGTAATTGTTGAAGAACGTCTTGGTGTAACCATGACCGAGATCATTAAGTCAGACCGAACTCAGTAAATTTCATCAAGATTTAAATTGAGAAGAAATGTCCTGTGAATGATAACGAAATGGCAACTGATTTGAACATCGATCAAATAAAATACTCCGATGTATTCGACCTAAAACTTTCCAAAAGAAGGCCTGATTCTACTCTCATAATTGGCTTGAGCGCGGCCGTTTGCTTGATAGTTACCGCTTTAGTTTTAACTGGAACCCTCTCCGCATTTTACAACATACCAGCCATTTTATTAGTTTTTTTAGGAACTCTTGCGGTAACAATGATCTCTTATAAATCGACTGACTTGGCACGCACCTTATCTGAGTGTATCGAACTATTGGCGCCGAGATCTGCAAACAATTCGGATGCTTGTGAAAATATTCTGCATTTAGCTAGATACAGTAAAGAAAATGGCATACTTGCTTTAGAAAAAATAAATAATTCAATTTCTGGCGATCTGTTTTTGCGGCGAGCAATCTCCCTTATAATCGAGGGAACTAATGCAGAGGCTCTTGAAAAAATTTTAGCGCAAGAAATGCACGAGATCAGCCAATCTCGAAGAACTAGCGTTGAAGTTTTACGGCGATTAGCAGAAGTTGCACCCTCTATGGGATTAATTGGCACACTAATAGGGTTAATCCAACTTCTTGGAAATCTTAATTCCCCTGCTGAAATTGGCCCAGCAATGGCTATTGCATTGCTAACGACATTTTACGGCGCAGTCTTGGCCTATATGGTTTTTGCCCCCCTTGCGGCAAAATTAGAAATTAACATAGCCGCAGAAAACACCATCAACCAAACCTACAGACGTGGCGCTATTTCTATCACAAAACAAGAGCACCCACATACTTTGGAAATGTATTTTAACAACAGTTCAAGTCGTTATTAAGATGAAAAATATTAATTTTAGATGAATATTAATAATTGAAGCAATTATAAGGAGAAAAAGATGCGGCTGCTCATTATAGGTATGTTGGAAGGACATATCAGCACCGCTGGGCAAATAGCAATATCACGTGGCGCCACTGTCTCTCAAGTTGATAGTATAGATGCTGGCTTGCATTCAATGCGCGAAGGTCGGGGTGCCGACCTTGTGATGATTGATATTAAGTTACCAATCGCAAAACTAATGAAAAGCATGAAGGGAGAACGCTTAAATACCCCAGTTGTGGCGTGTGGTGTAAGTAATGATCCTGATGCAGCTGTTGCTGCAATAAAAGCCGGTGCGAAAGAATATATTCCTCTTCCGCCAAATCCAGAAATGATAGCCGCAATTCTACAGGCTGTGTCAGAGGAACAGACGTCTGTGATTTTCAAAGATCCTTTGATGGCAGGGACGCTAAAATTAGCTGCACAAATAGCACCATCTGATGCGAGTGTTCTAGTAACGGGTGAGTCTGGTACAGGTAAAGAGGTATTCGCTCGGTTTATCCACACAAAAAGTAAACGATCAAAAGACCCTTTCATCTCGGTAAACTGTGCTGCCATTCCTGATAATTTGTTGGAGTCTGAGTTATTTGGACATGAAAAAGGGGCGTTTACAGGGGCGGTTGCGCGTAGAGTAGGAAAATTTGAAGAAGCTGATGGCGGAACACTGCTATTAGACGAGATCAGCGAAATGGATATCCGGTTACAAGCAAAGTTACTGCGGGCTATTCAAGAAAGGGAAATAGATAGGGTTGGCGGCTCTAAGCCTGTCAGAGTAAATATTAGATTAATTGCAACTTCTAACAGAGATTTAGAGCAACATGTAAGAGAAGAAAAGTTTAGGGAAGATTTATATTTCAGACTTAATGTCTTTAACTTGCAAATACCCGCACTTAGAGAACGACCAGGCGACATTCAAGCTCTGACCGACCACTTTATTATTAAATATTCTGAAGCTAATGGCCTTCCTAATAGGCCGATTACAGCGAAAGCGTTACAAAGATTAGAAGAACAGAGATGGCGCGGCAACGTTCGGGAACTGGAAAATACAATACACCGAGCAGTCTTGCTGGCGTCTGGGGATGCGATAGATGAAACAGCCATAATGCTAACAGGGGAAAATCTTGTTGAAAATGGCAGCAACCGTGCATCGCCTGTTCCAGCGTTAGGTTCAGCGAAAGCTTCTGCTGGTGCACCTTCTCCATTAGTAAACCCTGACATAACTTCCGCCGGCGTGAATACAGCTTCCGCTCCCGTTGAACTGGTGGGAAAAACAGTTGCTGAAGTAGAAAAACAGCTAATAATAAATACTCTGGAACATTGCTTGGGCAATAGAACCCACGCTGCTACAATATTAGGTATTTCAATTAGAACTCTTAGAAATAAGTTGAAGGCTTATTCCGATGAGGGCTTAAGTATTCCGACTACAGAAGAATTAGAGGAAGCCACGACCTGAAAGCTAATTTGTCTTGAAAACCGATCGCTGAATAATGACAGATACATCTAACGAGACTACGTCAAGCTCAAAAAATTCCAGTGTTGCCTCAAATCTAGGCTTGTTGGCTAACGCAGCAAAAAGGACCGACATAGCGCTAGCTTTGGGGATAATCGCTATTTTAGCGGTCTTAATCCTACCAATGCCCACATGGCTCCTAGATTTATCGTTAGGTGTTTCAATAGCATTTTCTGTTTTGATAATGATGACGGTTTTATTCATCAATCGTCCATTAGATTTTAATGCTTTTCCTATGATACTTCTAATCGCAACGATGCTTAGATTAGCATTGAATTTAGCTTCGACACGACTGATTTTGGCAAACGGTCACACCGGTACCGACGCTGCCGGTCAAGTCATTCAAGCCTTTGGACAATTTATGATGAGCGGTAATCCCGTAATTGGCGTCATTGTCTTTGCGATATTGGTGATTGTCAATTTTATAGTGATTACAAAAGGTTCAGGCCGCATTGCAGAGGTGTCCGCCAGATTTAGCTTAGATGCAATGCCCGGAAAACAAATGGCAATAGACGCTGACCTTTCGTCGGGTTTAATCACAGAAGACGAAGCTCGGTCACGACGTGAAGATTTAAGCTCAGAAAGCAGTTTTTTTGGCGCAATGGATGGGGCATCAAAGTTTGTTCGTGGAGATGCGATAGCCGGCCTGCTTATCACAATCATTAATGTTCTTGGTGGTATTATTATAGGTGTTCTTCAACAAGATTTAACCGTCAGCCAAGCCTCTCAGACTTACACTCTTCTAACCGTCGGGGATGGACTGGTAAGCCAGATACCCGCCCTAATAGTATCGACCGCCGCTGGCCTTTTAGTAACTAAAAGTGGTACCACTGGCTCGACAGATAAGGCGGTTTTTGGTCAATTAGGGGGATACCCAAAAGCACTTATTCTCAGTGCTTTTCTGATGTTAGTATTATCCTTACTACCAGGTATACCAATGATCCCTTTCGTTGGATTAAGTATAGTAATTGGAGGATTAGCGTTTTTTCTCTACCAAAAAGAGATTAATAAAGAGCGACAAGCCGAAACACTACTTTTAGAAGCCAATCAAAGTGACATAGAGGAAGAGCCTCTTTCTAGTGCGTTACAGATAGACCAAGTTCGACTCGAGTTAGGTTACGGACTCTTACCTTTAGTTAGCGAGACAGATGAAAATTACCGCTTAACTGATCAGATAAAATCATTGAGGAGGCAAATAGCAAGTGAGAGCGGATTTATTATGCCTCAGGTAAGAATTCAAGATAATCTTCAGTTGCCTCCGAACTCCTATGTTGTAAGGATTAAAGAAATTGAAGTTGGCAGCAGTGACATTCGACCTAACCGACTGTTGGTTATGGACGCTTCTGGAGATACGATTGACCTGCCCGGAACCGAGACTATAGAACCAACCTTTGGACTTCCGGCAATGTGGGTAGACCCCGACAACCGAGAAGAGGCAACATTCAAGGGATATACAGTTGTAGATCCTGCAACCGTAATAACGACACATCTTACAGAGCTTATTAGAGATAACATGTCGGAGCTTTTATCTTATGTTGAGACTCAAAACCTCTTAGACGAGTTACCCAATGAACATCAAAAACTGGTTGGTGAAGTTGTTCCGAACCAAATATCAGTGGGTGGTGTTCAACGCGTTCTGCAGAACTTACTCAATGAAAGGGTGTCAATACGTGACCTTCCAACTATTTTAGAGGGTATATCGGAGGCTTGCGCCTTTACACGTAACGTAACCCAACTAACTGAGCATGTTCGTTCTCGCCTTGCGCGCCAAATTAGTGAGCAAAATTCAACGGAGGATGATTTCATCCCCTTGGTAACACTATCGGCAGAGTGGGAGCAAATCTTCTCGGATTCCATCTTAGATCAAGGCGAAGACAAGCAACTTTCGATGGCACCAAGCCAGTTGCAAAGGTTCATCGGAGCAGTGCGAACCACTTTCGACGAACTTGCCGATAACGAAGACCCGCCAGTAGTTTTAACTTCGCCTTCAGCTCGGCCTTTTGTAAGATCAATTATTGAGCGGTTCAGGCCTGCGACTTCTATCATGTCACAAAACGAACTTCATCCTAAAGCTAAAATTAAAACTTTAGGACAAATATGACAAATCGAATAGAACCAACTTAGGAAACCTAAAGGAATGCGATTAAAGACGTTTTCGGCCTCATCGATGAGTGATGCACTAAAAATGGTTAAAGAACATTTTGGTGAAGAGGCAATAATAGTTTCTTCTCAAAAGGCTGAAATGGGTTTAGGTGTTCAAGTGACAGCTGCAGTTGATACTGAAACTGAGCCTTCGACGAAATTGAATAATGATGTTTCGAACAGACCTAGCGACGTTGATGAAAAGTTATCCAGCATCCTATCTGGACAAGGGGTTCTTCCAAAAATAACCGATGAAATTTTAAATGTTTGTTCTACTCTGGGTCTTGATGATATCGATACTTCGCTTGCTAGTTCTATAGATCAAATCATTAACTTTAAAACTCTACCAAAAGCTAATGAACACGAAACCTTTATGCTGGTTGGTCTTCCTGGAGCAGGTAAAACCGTAACAACAGCAAAGCTCGCTACAAAAGCAGTTATGAATGGTAGTAAAATAAATGTAATTTCAACTGACAACGTAAGAGCAGGAGGAATCCAACAACTAGAGGCTTTTACAAAAATATTAAAAATCGATCTAATGTGCGCTGAAGACGGAGACTCTTTAAAAGAAGCAATATCAGCTGGAATACCGCAATGCCAGACGATAATTGATTGTGCTGGAGGCAATCCATTTAAAAAGTCTGATTATATGAGGCAAAAGGATCTAATAAGTTCGGCAGACGCAAAAGTAATAATGCTATTAGCCGATGGCACAGATCCCTTGGAAGCAGCTGATTTAGCTCAAGCTTACTCAGAACTCGGCGCTGAAGGGTTGATCGGAACCAGAACCGATTTAGCAAAAAGGCATGGATCTTTAATAACCGCCGCGGTTAGTGGCAACTTAAACGTTTATGGCATGGGAGTTGGTCCGAGTGTCACAGACGGATTAGAACAACTGAACCCAGTTTCTCTGGCACGCTTGTTGCTCAGTGACAAAAAAAATGAACATCCAATTTAAAAGAGGGTTTGGGAAAATGAAGCGATGTCACTTAAACTTCCCAGGTGCTTTGGATCAAAACTAGAGGGTTTGTTTATTATGAATGTAGAAACTAAGACTCATGGGCAGGCTGAAAGTAGTACGGGTCTAGCTCAAAGTAAAAGTATTATAGCGGTAGCATCTGGAAAAGGTGGGGTTGGCAAAACATGGTTTTCTATTTCACTCAGCCATGCGTTTGCTTTGAAGAAATCCAAAGTTCTATTGTTTGATGCTGATCTAGGACTAGCCAATGTTGATATCCAACTTGGGCTGATGCCTCAACGTGACATAGGCGGGGTAATATCTGGCAAACTATCTCTGCCCCAAGCTAAAATTAGATATGAGCAAGGCAAATTTGATGTCGTTGCCGGTCGTTCCGGCTCTGGAAATTTAGCTGCGCTTCCTCCCACACAACTCAATACTTTGGGAAATGACTTAGTTGAACTATCCAATAATTACAACAAGGTTATTATGGATCTCGGAGCGGGAATAGATCGAACAGTCCGTAATTTAGCTTATCGCGCAAAAACCATAATAGTAATTGCAACAACGGAGCCGACTTCACTTACAGATGCCTACGCATTTGTAAAACTATCAATTCAAACCAACCCGTCTGCTGATATACGTATTGTCATTAACAACTGCGCAAGCCACATAGAAGGCCAACGTACTTTCGAAACACTTAGAAAAGCTTGTGACAGCTTTTTGAAATTCGACCCACCATTTCTCGGTTCCATCCGGCACGACAGCAAGGTGATAGAGGCAATCAGGAATCAAGTCCCACTACTCACACGTCACCCAACATCAAATGCGGCCAATGATATATCAACAATAGTAGATCGTTTGCTGGTGGACCTGTGAACACGGTCCCACCCACTAATCCAACTCCAACAAGACATGCGCCATTAACAAGCGTATCCGCAAAAGTTATTGAAGGATTGGAAACTATTAAACAGCTGCCTGTTAACCAATTGATATCCGCAAAGATAATTGAATTAAAACAAGTAAATCTTGTAAAACTCTCAACAGGCGATAATGAGTTCATAGCTCAACTAAGCGGAAATATACCAACCACTCTAAAAAAGAACACGCCACTAAGATTCTTAATAAATCCTGCAAGTAATAACATACAACTGCTTCTAACTACTGTTGAAAGTTCCACTACCCGCCCCCCCCAAGAGCTAATTAATAGAAATGGAGCAAGTACTTCTGCGAAGCAAGGCTATGCGCCCACTTTTCCAGTTGCAGGAATCAAGATTGGCAACTGGGTGAAAGCTGCAATCATATCAAACACAAAGTTATCAGTGCCACGAGAACCAACCTTGAGCCAACCATCAAAAAACGAGAATTTGAAACGAAATAGTCTTACTATTCATACATTACCGCAATTGCAAAAAAAATTGAAAGTGGCTCCCTCTTCACCAATACAAAAACATTGGAATAGTAAAAACATGCCCGAGCTTATCGGCTTTTTTATTAAGAAAGACGTTGCTAAAAGTCTTTTCATGCTCAAATCTGAGCACACCATAGATCGACAAAAATATCGAAAAACCACCAATTCAACGCCACCACTACTAGGGCATAAGAAACAGCGAGGGGTGCCAAACATATCAAAGACACCTGCAGTATTTAGGCTCAGAGAAAATCAAGTAGGACCGGACATCTCCCTGAGCACTCATCCTTTAAAAGCTAGTAAAAGCAGTCGTCAGCCAGCATCAGTTCATAGAGCTATAAACTCGTATTTTACATCTACGATGCGTAATTCGACAAACGTTATTGGAGGCAATGTCTTTTTTAAAAATACCCATTCCGTTTTAGACGCTAGCCTCGCAGCAAAAAATAAGCCTTCATCATCTCCAGGCGTTAGTTCACCTTATAGTCCCTCCCCACAGAATGAAATTTTCATGGGTAATTTCGTGAAAATTCAACAAAAACAAAATTTATTAGATCCCAGTAAAATATCGAGCAGTCAAACAAACGAAAGAAGGAAAGCTGTTTTTTCTTTGCAAGAAATCACTGCTTTAAAGCGAACACAAGCAGATTTAAATTTATCTAAAGTTAACCCTAAGACTATTCCACAAGAAGTGACACGGGCTATTCTTCAATCTAATTTAGACCAGAGAAAAACAATTCCCGTAACGGACGTTAGAATAGTTTCGGTTGCCGACAAAAAATCCACATCAATTTCTTCAAAGATAAATGATAACTCTGCCATTGAGTTTGGAAAGATCGTTGCCCAAACACCAAGCGGCCAAACAATACTGTCTCTTGAAGAGAAGTTTTTAATTCTTAACGGGGCATTAAAACACCCAATCGGCACTAATTTAGTTTTACAATTCCCACTGAGCCCTATCGAGCAGAACAGAGCTCAAAGCAAGAATTCAAACATACCTTTTGCGTTATCTGCTTTTCCGAACTGGAGTAATTTGGAAGAATTATTGGATAAATTAGATTATTCGGAGAAAACACCCACTCAAAAAGAGTTTCTAGAAAATATAATCAGCAAGCCTGGGAAAAACCTTACTGCCTCCTTAGCATATTTTCTAAACGCTGTGAGGACTGGACACGCTAAAAACTGGACGGGAACTTTGTTTAATGAGCAGGCTTTTTCAAATCGCGAACGACTTTTAGAGCAGCTTCAAGATGACTTTAGCTTTATGCAAAAAGCAAGTGAGCCTTCGGATACTGGATGGCGGGGTTTTTTTTTACCACTCCTCGACGAAAATCACTTATCGATAATACAGTTTTTTTTGCGTAACGAGCACCACCGCAAGCATAACGCAAAGACTAAGAACGATGATGATGCCGTGCAGTTTCTTTTAGAAGTGAATTTAACTACTATTGGAACGATGCAGATAGAAGGGCGTATAAAAAATAAAGAACTTGATTTAATAATTAGAACAAGAAAGTTTTTAAAAGGTCCCTTGAAGCAAGGCATTGAGAGGGTATTTGTAAAAACCCTAACCACATCCGAACTTGTGGGGAAATTAACATTCAGGGTTCATTCAAAACTACCGCCACTGCCAATTGATAAATTAAACGGCTACATCCGACCTTCTATTCCTTCAACAATAATTTAAGTGAGTTGAAATGTTACCTGTTGCTATACTTTTTGATTTAGACGATACCTTGATTTCTCCTCATTTGCATCGCAAAACTTTCTGGAATGATGCTATCCGACAAGTTTGGGACGAGGCCAATGATGGACTTGAAACGCTTCCAGAAAATATCGACGTCCTAGTTCAGCAGATAGACAAAGCTGCTCAAGTATTCTGGTCCGATCCCAAACGTCACAAGACAGGGCGCCTTAATTTGCGAAAAGCCCGATACGAAATTTTCAATAACGGTATAGGACTAGACAGTCAGTTTGGTGAAGATATTCGTTGGGCCATCGCAGACAAATGCGGACAGCTAATGTTTGAAAAAACAACGCTGTATCCCGATGCTATATCCACTCTAAATAAATTACGCCATAACAAAGTAAAACTAGCACTAGTAACGAATGGGACATCAACCGCACAAAGAAAAAAAATAAACAAATTCGATCTTGAAAATCATTTTGATCACATCCAAATCGAAGGTGAGGCTGGAATTGGGAAACCTGAATTAGGCGCGTACAAAAAAGCGTTAACAGCCTTAAAGGTTAACGCGTCAGAAACGTGGATGGTTGGCGATAACCTAGAGTGGGAGGTAATTGCACCCCAGAAATTAGGCATTTTTTCGATATGGCGAGACCCTCAGGGTGATGGCACGCTGCCAAAAAATACAACAGCTAAACCCGATATGATCATCACAAAATTGTCAGAATTGGTGACTGGTTATTAACTCATAAATAATCAAAAACGCGAAGGTGTTCGAAAAACTTTTAGATAAAACAAGAACGGCTAAAATTCTCTCATCAAGAACTATCCACACACCTATTCTAGTTAATTTAAAGGCAAAACGGGCATCGTTTTTACTTAAATTAAGCAATGATTTTATAGAATTAACCCCCTGTGATAACAGTGTAAACTCAGATTTTACCCTTGAAGCAACTGAATTCGCTTGGCGTGAATTACAGAAACCTTTTCCAAAACCCGGTTTTCAATGCTTATCAACGATGAGGAGAACCCAAAACCTGAAGGTAAAAGGCAACACAAAAAAATTTAACCAAAACCTACTAATATTGGAAATGTTGTTTTCTAATATTGTTGACAACCCACCTCAGGATGATCTACTCGAAGTTCCCTTTATTGAAAAAACACGCGGGCAATACCTCAATTTAAGTTTTGAAAATTTAAACTATAGAATTTTCTTTGAAGAGGCAGGGTCGGGTATTCCGTTAGTCTGTCTCCATACAGCAGGAAGCGACAGCCGGCAGTATCGCCATCTTTTAAATGATGGTGAAATTACTAAAAAGTTTAGAGTTATCGCATTCGATTTGCCGTGGCACGGAAAGTCTAGCCCCCCCAATGGTTTTGCCGAAACCGAATACCGACTTACAACTTTAAGTTATATCAATTTAGTAAGGACATTCGTTGATGCACTGAATCTAGAAAAACCGCTTATAATGGGATGCTCCATTGGCGGAAGAGCTGTGCTACACTTAGCTCTTAGTTTTGGTGATAAGCTAGGGGGAGTTATTGGTCTTCAGTCGGCCTTATTTGCCGAAGATAGAAGCATTGGTGATCCTAACCCCAAAGACATCCTTTATCGGTCTGACGTGCACGGAGGAGAAATAGCTGGGGCGCTTATGGCTGGGATGACAGCGCCTCAATCTCCGCAGCATGAACGCTGGGAAACAATTTGGCATTACATGCAAGGTGGTCCTGGGGTTTTTAAAGGAGATCTTTTTTATTATTTTGACGACGGAGACCTTCGAGATTCAAGTGTTAGTGATCTAAAAAGTCCCAATTGCCCAATATATTTGCTAAATGGTGATTATGACGTCTCGGCCACACCAGAAATGGGCAACGACTTAGCTCAACTAATTCATCCTGAACATTTTGAGGTCATGAAAGAGATGGGACACTTTCCAATGTCCGAAAATCCAGAGGGATTCAAACGTTATCTGGTAAAAATATTGGATAAGGTCATTAATGGCTATACACTAGATGGGCCGTAAATTATTCTATTCCAATTTTAAACATAAAATCGTTTTCCTATCTTATAGAAATTTAGAAGAACCATATTGGATGCTGAAAGCATGACAACAAAGAGAGAAAAGTGGGAACCTTTAAAGATTGAAACACCACCGCTCTTTATTTGGCCCCCGAAGCCGTTACCTTTGGTAAAATATATCTTTGGATACCCTGGCTATTTCCTGCCCAGAAATATTTGTTATATGGCATTAGCCTTATTTACATGGTTTTTTCTCACACCTTCGTTAGTTGATATGAAAACATTTCAAGTCGATTGGATTGCATTTATTTACGGGCGAAATCTAATATTTATGTTTTTAATATTTGGGGGCTGGCATTTACGTTTCCATACGATTAAAGCGCAAGGGACCAAATATTCATTCAATACCAATTGGCCGCAGGAGAAACATCGGAGATTTTTTTTCAACAACCAAGTCTATGACAACATGTTTCATAGTGTCGTTTCGGGCTGCACTATATGGACTTCTTACGAAGTAATTACTATGTGGGCGTTTGCAAATAATTTGATACCGTTTCTATCTTGGGACGCTAGCCCATTCTGGTTTATTGTCCTTTTCCTGGCTATACCAATTTTCAGAGACGCCCACTTCTATTTGGTTCACCGCTTACTACATTTCAGATTTCTCTATAAACACGTGCATGCCCTTCACCATAAAAATATCGATATCGGACCATGGTCAGGCTTGGCTATGCATCCCATTGAGCATTTGCTATATTTTAGCGGAGTTTTGATACATTGGGTTATTCTCTCGCATCCACTACATGCAATTTTACACGTACAAGCAACCGGCTTGACCCCTGCCCTTGGCCACCTTGGTTTTGATAAATACCTTTTTAGAGGCCAAACCCCGTTAACATTGGGGCAACGCTACTTTCACTATCTTCATCATAAGTATTTTGAATGTAATTATGGTGGTGATGGCACTGTTCCTATGGATAAATGGTTTGGGTCATTTCATGATGGCACTAAAGAGGGTCACGAACTCATGAAACAGAGACGCAAAAAAGCTCATGGATTAATTTAACTATTCAACTTTCCGAGGTTACAAATGTCAAAACTTCCTGCCACCATGAATGCTGTAGAAATTAGTGAATTTGGACCTGCTGAAGGTCTTGTGCTGACAGAACGACCCGTTCCAATTCCTAACGATGGCGAGGTTTTAATTCGTGTCTCTTACGCCGGTGTTAACCGACCTGATATCCAACAGCGGCTTGGTGGTTACCCTCCCCCTCCGGGTGCCTCGGACATTCCGGGTTTGGAAATAGCGGGTGAGATTGTCAGCGTCGCAAAAAACGCAAATCATTGGAAAGCCGGTGACAAGGTGTGCGCTCTCGTTTCTGGAGGAGGCTACGCTGAATACTGCACAGCACCCGCATTACAATGTCTACCAATACCCAATGGATTTTCTCTAGAGGAAGGCGCCTCCATAGTAGAAACGACTTATACCGTTTGGGCTAATGTATTTATGAGAGGCAAACTAAAAGAAAATGAAACTCTTTTAATACATGGTGGAAGTAGTGGAATAGGCACCACCGCTATACAAATGGCGAAGTGTTTCGGTGCCCGGGTTGTAATCACAGCCGGGAGTGATGAAAAGTGCGATGTATGTATGGATTTAGGAGCTGACAGAGCCATCAACTATAACAAAGAAGATTTTGTTGAAGTGATGAAAGCAGAAGGTAAGGCAGATGTTATTCTAGATATGGTGGGTGGAGACTATCTACAAAGTAATATTGATAGCCTTAATGTTGACGGAAGACTTTGTCAGATTGCCTTTCTAAAAACCCCAGTGGTAGAAAAATTTAATTTCATAAAGATGTTGACGATGCGTTTAACGCTGACCGGTTCTACGTTGCGTCCGCGAACCGTTGAGCAAAAGGGACAGATTGCAAGCGATTTGAAAGAACGCGTTTGGCCTCTATACGAAAGCGGGTCCATAAAACCAGTACTTTATAAAACGTTCGAGTTAAGTGAGGCTTCAAAAGCTCATGCACTGATGGAATCAAGTAAACACATCGGAAAAATTATGCTCAAGTGTGATTAAAATTTTCATTTTTTAATTTGAATTATTGTTTTCCAACTAGAATGTTCAGCCACAAATTGTCTGTTACCTCTGCTTTATCGTCGGACCGTAAGACTACAGTTGTTGTCGACGACTCAATGATTGCAGGACCTTCAATCTCCTGACTGGGAACAAGCTCCTCAAGATTGAAAACTGGCGCGTCAACCCAACCTGCTAGAAAGATTTTTCTTGTTGTGTGGTGTCCACTTGCGGCACGCGCCTCTGTTTTTGGTTCCTGAGGCAAATCAGGTAACGCTCCTATAGCCGCAAGACGGCCATTTACAAGAACTGCATCTTGATCCGGTAAGCTATAAGTAAAAAGCTCTTCATGCCTTTTGTGAAAACGGTCCGAAATACTTTTCATTATATCATCTTCGTTAAAATCCACGTCGTCTAGCGAAACATCTACTTCATAAATTTGTTCACCGTAACGCATGTCTGCCGACCTACTGATAGATACGTCGCCTTCAAATGCCTCTTTTAACCTGCTTCTGCCTTCCAGCTCCATTTCAGAAAACACCTCACGGACATCTCCTGCTTTTAATGAGCCAGTATCGCCAATGTGGGTCCTACTAACTTCATATCTTAAGTCCGTAGCCAACATACCCCAAGCAGATAAAACAGCTGCGGTCCTTGGCACAATAACCCTCTGGACTTCCAACTGACGGGCTATTTCAGTAACATGTATCCCTGCCGCTCCCCCGAAGGACAGAAGCGCAAATTTTCTCGGGTCAACACCTCTTCGTACCGAAACTAATCTGATACCCTCCGCCATTTGCGTATTTATAACTTTATGAACACCCTCTGCTGCTTCAGCCGGCTCCACCGATAATCGATTAGCTAAACGACTTAAAGCAGCCTCTGCAGCCGCCACGTCTAAGGTCTCTCGTCCGCCAAGAAAGTTACCTGGATCAAGAAAACCTAAGACAACACTGGCGTCTGTTACAGCTACTTCTGCTCCACCTTTTCCGTAGCAGGCCGGTCCTGGTAAAGCACCTGCACTCTCAGGACCGACACGAAGTATCCCCCCAGCATCGACCCGCGCAATAGAACCCCCACCAGAAGCAATGCTAACTATATCTAGTGACTGAAGAGCTATTCTTTGACCGGCTATGCCCCTTGTCGATGACAAGGCTGGTTCACCATTAACAATCATGGAAATATCTGTGCTCGTGCCCCCCATATCAAAAGGGACTAAATCTCCTGCGCCTATCAACGACGCTCCGTATTTGCTGCCCGCCACTCCACCAGCTGGGCCCGATAGAACTGTTGCAGCAGACAATCTTACGGCTTCCTCAATTGGAGCCACACCACCGTGAGATAAAATAATCAATACCGAACCCTTGTAGCCCGCATTTTTGAGCCTCTCTTCAAGTCGATTAAGATAATTTTCAACTATGGGACGCACATAAGCGTTTAGTATTGTCGTCGATACGCGTTCATATTCTTTAATCTCTGGGAAGACTTCAGATGAAATCGAGACAGAAACACCAGGTAACTTTTCTTCTAAAATCTTTTTCGTTTCCTGCTCGTGCTTTGGCTCTTTGTACGCATGCAAATAGCAGACAGCCACCGACGTAACCTTTTCTTCCCGCAACTTATTTATGGCTTCATTTAGTGAGGCGTCATCTAATTTAGTATGAATACTACCATCCGGTTTAATTCTCTCACGGACACCTAACCTCAAAAATCTTGGCACTACCGGGGCAGGTGCTGGTAATCTCATATTGTAACGATCATCCTTTAACCCTTCTCTCATTTCCAAGACGTCTCGGTGCCCAAGGGTCGTCAATAATCCAGTTTTGGCACCTTTACGTTCAAGAAGGGCGTTGGTAGCAACAGTTGTACCGTGAACAATACTCTCCGTCTTAGATAATAAAGTTTCCGAATTTATCCCTAATTCATCAGCCAATCTTTCTACGGCATTCATAACGCCTATTGACGGATCATTTGGGGTACTCGCTGCTTTTGAAAATGTAACAGTTCCAGTATCTGACACAGCAACTATGTCCGTAAATGTCCCACCGACATCAATCCCTATTCTACATTTATTATCCATTACTCAATGCCTTACTTTTTGAATGTTTGAGGTCAAACAACTATTTCTTTCACCAGAACACTAAGAGATCAAATTTTTCCAAAATTTGGCTAACTTATGCGTTATACCCATAATCTCTCTCCGCTCCCTCTTTTGAAACAAGTCCCAAAGCAAGATCACGCTCTATTTTTTTCTTTTCTCGCATCCTTGGGTCGCCTATTCCGCCTCCACCTGCCTGTCTAAGTGTAATTGTATCTAATGGAGCGAGAACATGTGCTCCTTTGGGATTAATTGTCTTTCCATTAATTTGGTGCTCCCTAAGAGCGCCTGGTTTGCCTTTGTTATAGCCTGGGGCCGCAAATTCAGTCCGGTTTCCCATTGAAAGGACCGTCATTGGTTTTCCTGTATCATTCCTTAATGTTACTTCTTGTCCGACACCACCACGAAATTCTCCCGCCCCACCACTATCCGGTATCATTTTTTTACTGAGTACACTCATGCCTGTTATTGACTCCCAAATCTCTACCGGAACCGCAGCCATATTTGATGGCCCAGGCAAACAATCACGTCCGTCTAAACCGTGTAATGCACCGAACCCCCCAGATACGAAATGTATAGTAGAGATTGGTCTACCATCGGGATGTGTACCTTGCACTGTTAGGAGATCGATCATTCCATTATCAGCCTGTATTTTATCCGCAGCCGCCTCTTCTAACGCCCCAAATATTAATCCCGGAACGAAATGGCCAATCGCATGACGCGCACCCGTCGGAAACGGTGGCTGGGCGTTTAGCAAACAACCTTCCGGTGCAGATACAGAAATAGGCCTAGCAGCTCCTTCATTATTCGGTAAATTTGGTATGGTGAGGCATTTAATAGAATATAAAGACATGGCATTGGTATAACAAAATGGCACGTTTATACCACGAGACACACACCCTCCCGTGCCATCAAAATCGATCTCTATTTTTTCATCCTCTACCTCAACCTTACAAGAAAGGGTTATGGGCTCATCTATGGCTTCAATCAAAATACTGTTGTCATAGGTGCCATTTCTTATATCCTTAATCTTTTCTCTCATAGCGAGTTCTGATTGGTTTCTTATAGCATTACTTAATGGAGATAGATCATCTATTGCATATTCGTTCATAAATTCTACTAATTGCCTTCCCCCGACCTCATTACAAGCAATGTTGGCTCGCAAATCACCGATGGTAGACTCTGGTGTCCGAACATTTACAGCTATGAGATCTAAAAGAAATTCATTTATAACACCGCTTTCAGCTAGTTTTACGATCGGAAGTCTAAGTCCCTCATGATAGATCTCGGATGCTGCCGCTCCAAATCCAATACCTCCCACATCTGGCAGGTGTGTTATGGACATAGTGTATCCTAGTAACGTGCCTTTTGCTGTTGAAAAAACAGGTCGCATCACGCTGATATCAAACATATGACCTGTTCCCATCCAGGGGTCATTAGTACATATAACATCTCCAGGCATTAATGTTTCGGGCGGAAACTTTTGAAGCATATATTTCAAGGTCCTGGGCGCGGTGCCAATAAAAACAGGGATAGAATGACTACCTTGAGCTACTAGCCTACCCTTGCGATCAAGAACAACCACCGTCAAATCGTAGCTCTCAGAAACAATTGTTGAAAAGGAGGTCCTAACTAGTGTCGACTCTATCTCGTCAGTAATAGACACTAGACGATCCCAAAGTATACCAAGTGATACCGCGTCAAACTCTTTTGCTTCATCCATCATTAAACAACATCCAATTCAGCGACTATATTTAAAAATTGATCTACTATAGCCCTGGAACCTGCTGTAATAACACAGGTGGATTCTCTCTCCTCAATAATAGCAGGGCCTTTTATTTCCATTCCATTAGATAGTAAATACCTATCGTAAATTGGTGTTAACTCATACCCAGACGGTTCGGTATAAACCTCGCGCGTTCCTTTCATGGGGTTGATTTTTTGTTTATCCTCTGCGCGGAAACCGTAGTTCATTTTGAAAATAGGTTCCGTCCCTGATGCAATCACCTTCCAATTTATAATTTCTATTGGCGCGTCAATAGCTGCGAAAGAATACACCTCGGAATATCTCTTTTCGAACAATGAACGGACGTCGGCAAATCTATCCACTAGATTATTGTTTGGAAGAGTGACAACTATTTCATGAGTTTGACCAAAATATCTTGCCTCAAGCTGACAGGTTATACTTATTTGGTCGTCGTTTACGCCTGCCTCTTTTAACGAAGCACTCGTCTCTGCTATTAATGGAAGAAAGTTACTAGAGAAACTCTCCGCATCGATGTCCTCTAGAATAACACGTCGAGATCTTGACAATTCAAAAGAAAGTGGACTCGCCAAAAGACCTAAAGCAGAGTAAACCCCCGCACCAAACGGAAATATCACTCGAGGTATTTTCAGTTTTGATGCAACGCGCATAGCGTGCACAGGACCAGAACCTCCAAAAGCAATCATGGTCGCGCCCCGATAATCAAAGCCCCTTTCGGCTGCATGAATTCTAAAGGCCCGGGCTATGTCTTCACTTGCTGTTTCATGGATGCCCCAAGCAATTCGGGTTTCACTTAAGTTCAAGGGTTTAGCCAAATTGTCTCTAATTACCCCGTGGGCTGCTTCTTTATTTAATGTCATAGACCCACCTAAGAAAAACTCAGGATCCAGATAGCCAAGCATCAAATTTGCATCCGTTAGAGCGGCACTTTTCCCACCTAGACTGTAACAAACAGGACCCGGATTAGCACCGGCACTTTGAGGGCCGACTTTGAGCAAACCTCTTTCATCTATCCTGGCTATGGAGCCGCCGCCAGAGCCTATTTCAATCATATCAAGTACTGGTATTCGTAGCGGAAACCCGCTTCCTTTTCTGGATTCATTAACTCTGTCAACTTCCATCTGTTCCGTTTTAAGCGGTTGAAAGTTGCGAACTAGTGCGCCCTTTGCGGTTGTTCCTCCAAGATCGAAAGATAAAATGTTGGGTAAATTTAGTTCTTTCCCAAGAGAGGCGGACATTAGCATACCTGCTGCCGGACCAGACTCAAGTAGGCGCACGGGAAATTTTCGAGCAGTAACTGGCGCCAGCATCCCCCCGCTAGATGTCATGATATATAGCTGCCCGTTGAAGCCTAAGGACCCAAGTTCGCGCTCAAGTTTTTGCAAATATTTATCTGCCATCGGCCTTGTGTACGCATTGATGGCCGTCGTTGTCCAGCGCTCAAACTCTCTCATGTTCGGATATACATCAGATGACCCTGAGACATATAAATCAGGAAAAGTTTTTTCAATCAAACTTACTGCTTCCCGCTCGTGAGTAGGTTCCATATAGCTGTGCAAAAAACAAACAGCTAGAGCTTCTATTCCTTCTTCCTCAATAAGTAAGCGGGTTTGCTTTATTACTTCATTGCTGTTTAATTCAGTTTCAACGTCACCATTGAAATGAATTCGCTCGTTAATACTCTTGCGCAACGTACGGGGAACAATTGGGTCTGGATAGGTAATCCTTAGATCAAAAAGATCATAACGCTGCTCCATTCCCGTATCTAAAATGTCCTCGAAGCCGTTTGTCACGAGCATGCCGGTACACACACCACGACGTTCTATGACTGCATTTGTTACGAGGGTAGTTCCGTGAGCTACTACCGAGACGTCAGAAATGGATATATTGTTGAGTCTTAAAATCTCTTTAACACCAGATAATACAGCGTCCGATGGATCGTTAGGAGTAGTTAACTGTTTATGGATAGCAAACTGTCCTCCAGTGTCGTCAATTAAGGCAAAATCCGTGAATGTCCCCCCGACATCAACTCCAAGCCGGATCATAGCTAAGCTCTATCCTTACTTGTTATTTCATTTTTATAATCAAGTGCCCTCGCCTCACTAGAACGATTTGCAGGATTTCCCCATCCGCCCCCTCCAGCAGACCGGATAATAAATTTATCTCCAGGATCAACATCAACCGAGATTTCTTTTGTTTTAAGTTTTCTTTCAGTCCCATCTAATTTGAGCAAGCTATATGCGTGTGGCTTACTATCTTCTCCACCCACCATACCTCTCGAACCATATTTAATCCCGTCCCCTGCCGTATTTGCTAAAGCAGGTTTTTCGGTTTCCACAGTTAGCTCTAAATCTACCCCAGCTCCCCCTCTGAACTGCCCATCCCCGGCCGAATCCCGACGAAATTCATGTTTGTCAAAGTGCAAAGGGAATCTCGCCTCGGCTAGTTCAACACTGCCAAATTTCAAACCACCTGCCGAATGCCACTCTCCCGAATTATGCCACCCATCCCCTTCGGAAGAACCTCCAGCCCCGGGCCTTGCATGGAAAAGATGCCAAATAAATCCGCCGCCAGTTTTAGGATTTTCACCCTGTATCGCAACTCGGAAACGCCTTCCCCAACCGCCTGTTGCTCGCTGAGGACACGCTTCGGAAAGCGCAACTATAATCGCTTCACAAATTTCATTAGAACAATGGCTGGTACACATTGTTACCGGTGCACCTTCTTTTGACCAAACAATTGTTCCCTCTTTAGCTAGCACATTTACTGGTCGCTGAGACCCATGGTTTTTTGGCGTTTCAGGATCTAACAAGTAAGAAATCGCCATAGTGACTGCTGAGCGCATATTAGCATACGATGAGTTCAAAAAGCCGTCGGATTGTTCATCTGAGCTAGTGAGGTCGACAACAATATCGCTACCCGATACGTTTACTTCTGCCCTTACGGTCACATCTACCCTCCCATGACCATCATCATCCAGAGTTGCCTCACCTCTATAAACACCGTCAGGCCATTCATTTATCACCTGTCGCGCCTGTTGTTCCGCACTATCTAATATGGATTCGACAGCTCCCAACACGACATCAGCCCCAAACTCCTCAACCAAAGCATTAACTCGTCGCTCGCCTACCCGAACTGAACCTATTTGAGCTGCCAAATCTCCCTTAAAGTCTCTAGGATGACGCGTATTTGTTGCAAGCATATCCAATATGTCTTGTCTAACTATTCCCTGGTCATACAATTTTATTGGGGTAATTCTTATCCCTTCTTGAAAAATAGACGTAGCGGTTGGATTATAGGCACCATAGGTTGCTCCACCTATATCACTGTGATGCGCACGATTAATGGTCCAAAAAAGAAGCTTGCCTGAAGAAAAAACCGGAACAAATGCTGTCACGTCGGGCAAATGACTGCCCCCAAAATATGGGTCATTCAATAAATAAACATCACCCGGCTTTACCGAACCTTTGAAATATTCATCAACGGATTCTGCTGCGAAAGCGAGTGCGCCAACGTGGATAGGAATATGTTCCGCCTGGGCAACCAGTCTACAATTTGCATCACAAATACCCGTCGAAAAATCTCTGCTGGAATTAAGTATTTGCGAATATGAAGTACGCAACATTGCCTCTCCCATTTCGGCTACAATAGCTGTCAATCTATGTTGCACCACAGATGTTGTAATCGAGTCTACGCTAGTCACCAAAGTCCCTCCTAAGATACGTCGCCAAATGAACCGATGAAAATATAGCCCTACGTTAATTATAGACGCTGGCGAGGATTATGTGCCAGACAACGCAGGAGATTTCTTGTGATAATCTGTAATGTGTTGGAATGCTGCCGCCATCTGAAAGAGTTGCCCTTCATGGTATGGTCTGCCGATTATTTGGAAGCCAAGAGGTAGGCCCGTACTAGAAAATCCCCCAGGTACATTGATAGAAGGAAGACCATAGTAGTTTATGGGTCGGGTATACCCAGTTAATCTTCTCAACATTTGGGGTAGCTCGTCTGAGTCACCGACATCTATTTCTGATAACGTGGGCGCAGCTTCTCCAACGGTCGGCAATAGCACCACATCACAGGATGAAAAAGCGGCATTATTGTATAGCTGTAAGTGGTGAGAACGTAGGCTTAAAGCCTCTAGGTATCGTGTCGCAGAAATGCCAAGCCCTATTTCAATCCGACGCCTTACTTGCGGCGAGTAATCATCCCTTTTTTCCTTGAGCCACTTCCTGTGTATAGTTGCTGCTTCCGAACGTGTTATTACATTAGACAAAGCATTCAACTCATCTTGGTCGGGGAGACTTATTTCAATTATTTTGGCACCTAGGCTTTCATATTGTTTTATCGTTCTCGTTATCATTTCTGAAACTTCATCGCTAGGTTTAATACCACCGAAGGTTGGATCAATTCCTATGCAAACACCTTTTACTTCTTTCGAGCACATTGCCTCATAATCTGGGACAGGCTCTTTGCCTGCAGTTGGGTCTTTTTTGTCCTCTCCTGCTATCGTGTAGAATAATCTAGCACAGTCCAAGGCCGTTCGGGCTAGAGGACCGAAACAATCTAACGAAAAAGATAATGGCATTCCACCTCGCCGGCTAACCCTACCCTGCGTACCTTTAATTCCAACTAAACCACAAAGGGCTGAAGGAATACGCACTGAGCCCCCGGTATCTGAACCTAAGGCCCCATACACAAGGCGGGCAGCAACTGCTGCTCCAGATCCAGATGATGAACCACCAGGCGCACATTCAATATTCCAGGGGTTCCTGCAATCACCAAAATGTTCGTTTTGGCCGGCAGGTCCACTCGCAAATTCCGACATATTTAAGCCGCCAACATGTATAGCACCTGCCGCGTCTAACTTATGTAACACCGTCGCCGTGTAAGAGGGCCTAAACTCTCTTTGAATTTTAGAACCACCAGTTGAAATAAAACCACGTCGGTAAAACATATCTTTGTGAGCCAAGGGCACGCCATGCAAGCTCCCAAGCTCATCTCCTGATGCTGTAGCCTTGTCCGCGTCTTTTGCAGCCTTAATAGCTTCTTCACGATAGACAGAAATAAAACAGTTTAATTTTGGCTGCAGTTCCTCAATCTTCTCGAGACAATTCCTTGTTACCTCCTCAGAAGAAAACTCCCTCTTTCGAATACCTGCCGCAACTTCGGTCAAACTATATTCTAGAATTGCGTCACTCATCAGTATTATTATACCCAGTGTTTGTCATTTCATTCATTACTCTTAAGAAGTCAGCCGGTTCATCATCAAAATTCAGTCCGTTTGATGCCTGTTCAGCAAGCCGATTAATGGGTTCGAGCATTTTGGAGAGCCCTTCTGCATCTGCCTCGTTTACCGAGTGGCCGTGCAGTCGAGCAAATAAAAGTTCCATAAAATTACTATCGTATGTCGTTTTTTTCTCTTGTTTCATTGTGAACCTTCAATAACTACGGAAGATACGTTCCTCCATTAACATGATATACTTGGCCGGTTACCATCGAGGCTTTATCGGAACACAAAAAAACGGCCATATCGGCGATTTCATCAGGTTTAGTCATTCTACCTAAAGGGCTTGTTTCCGCCTTTTCTTTTAATTCCTCTTCGGAATGTCCGTACCTAGGTTGTGCTGTATCTGTTAACCCAGGCGCAACCGCATTCACTCTTATTTTATTAGGG
>NZGS01000024.1 GCA_002690995.1 Rhodospirillaceae bacterium | reverse complement strand
CTGATGCAAATGTCTTATTAGGAAGAATAAACTCAGAAAACCCTATCGGTGGTAAACTCAACAAGTTAGATATTGAGGCAGCAAAACGTGCAATTAAAACCGAGGTTGCCGACCCGTTAAGTATGGATGTTTTTGAAGCAGCAGACGCTATTCTTCGAGTTGCAAATGGAAAGATGGCCAACGCTATCAGATTAGTTTCCGTGGAAAGAGGCTACGAGCCCGGAACTTTCGCTGCTATGCCATTTGGTGGTGGCGGTGCCCTACATGCAGGAGCTCTTATAAAGGAGGTTGGGTTAGATTGCGCATTAGTTCCAAGGTTTCCCGGAATTACGAGTGCATTGGGGTGTGTCATAGCTGACGTGAGGTATGATCAAGTTCAGACAATAAACGACTCGCTAGAAACACTCGACTTAGTTTCTTTGGAAAATCAAATGGTGACCTATTGCAAAGAAGGGCATCAGGTTTTAGATCGCTCCGCAAGCACGCTCGAGAATCGCACAGAGTTATTTGAATTGGACATGTTGTACGCTGGTCAAACGCATACCGTCACAGTGCCTCTGGCCTTAAAATTTTTAGATGATACCCTTAACGTCAGCAGAGAAATTATACAAAAAGCGTTCGAAGAGGCGTATCTTCGAGAATATGGAAGACTGCTCTCCAACATCACTATACGTGTAATGAACGTGAGAGTTTCCGTTATTGGTCACCGAGCAAAATTTGATTTATCACTATTAGCGCCCTCTAAATGTTCGAGTTTGGATGGGGCGGTAATTGGGAAACGATCAGTTTACAGTGATGGTAATTGGTTGGAAGTCGAAATTTTTGATCGTTTGTCTCTTCCGATCGGTGCAAGAATAAATGGACCTGCGGTTTTAGAACAACCCGATACAACCATTTTCTTAGAGGGCAATATGGTCGGTTCTGTTGACGATTATGGAAACTTTTTAATAAGGGTAGAAAATTGACTGCTGGCGAGGAAAAATTAAATTTAGAAAAAACTGCACTGCTTTTATGTGATCTTCAAAACGACTTTTTGCATCCAGATGGGGCTTACGGGCGAAATGGAATGTCAAAACCAGAGATATCAGCATTACCAGATCGATTGAAGCCCGTGGCCGATAAAATTAGATCGAAAAATGGTTGGGTGATTTCTACGCACTTTACTCTGGTAGAGGGAAAAAATGGAACGCCATTTATATCTGAGCATCTAAGAGAACTTCGACCTTTCCTTGGTGAAGGAGATTTTAAATCGGGTAGTTGGGGGCATGATATTATCGATACTCTTAATCCCGTTGATATAAAAATTGAGAAAATTGCGTTTTCGGCATTTTATATGAGTAGGCTCGATTGGGTCTTGAAAAAAACCGGTATAGATAATCTCATCGTCGCTGGTATCGTTACCAATGGCGGGGTAGCTTCAACACTGAGGGATGCCCACGTTCGGGATTATCATTCTTTTTTATTAAGTGATGGTTGTGCGGCGTTCAACTTAGATACTCACGAGACCGCTGTTGCAGCTTTAGCTCCGGTAGCCGAAATTTGCACCTGCTCAAAAATTTTGGAGCGCCTAGTTTGAGCAAAGTTCGGTTCGAAAAGACAAGTGAATACGACCACAAGGTTGGCATAGCAATAGTGGGAGCAGGAGCCGCTGGTCTGGTGGCTGCTCTCGCGGCGAAAGACAATGGTGTCGACGTTATGGTATTCGAACGTGATAACGTACCAAGCGGTTCTACGGCGCTTTCATCGGGTTTCATTCCTGCCTGCAACACGCGTTGGCAATCTACTATTGGGAGCATAGACACCGTTGATATTTTCGTAGATGACATTCAAAGAAAAAATAAAAATCAATCTGACCGGCAATTTGTTAAGAATGTTTGTTCTGTATCTGCAGACGTTCTTCATTGGTTGGTAGACAAACATGAGCAGGAATTCATTCTTATAGACCAATTTCTCTATCCAGGACATACTACCCACAGGATGCACGCCCACCCCAGTAGAACAGGCTCAGCGCTAATAAATAGCCTGCTTGAAGCCGTTGAGAAGGCGGGGGTAGATGTCGTTTGCTCTGCGCAAGTAGAGGATTTGTTTGCAACGGAAGATGGCACAATCCATGGCCTCTCTATCAAGCGACCAGACGGGATGGTAGAACGAGTTGGCTGTGACGCTGTGATATTTGCGTGCAACGGGTTTGGGGGAAACCGTATTATGGTTGATGACTTTATCCCAGAAATGTCTGACAGCCTTTATTTTGGCCATGCTGGCAATAAAGGTGACTCAGTGTCATGGGCAAAACAGCTGGGAGCGAGTTTGGCACAAATGGGTTCCTACCAGGGCCATGGATCCGTAGCGACACCGCACGGCGTGTTAATTACATGGGCTATCATAATGGAAGGCGGTATACAGCTGAATAGTGATGGGGTGAGGTTCTCTAATGAAACGGAAGGGTATTCTGAACAAGCGTTAAATGTTCTGAGACAACCAGAAGGTATTGCATGGAATGTCTTTGATGAACGTCTTCATAATTTAGGTCTAGATTTTGAAGATTATCGACGAGCAGAAGAAGCTGGAGCAATAAGAATCGCTAATTCAGTTGCAAGCTTAGCAGATATTATTGGGGCACCCGTTGATATGATAAAAAAGTCTTTGGAAGAAATCGACAATTTTTCAAAGGGTAACTTATCTTGTCCATTTGGACGCATTTTTGAAGATAACAAGAAACTTCAAGGTCCACCTTTTTATTTAGTTAAAGTTACTGGTGCTCTTTTCCATACACAAGGTGGAATACTTGTTGATAACCAAGCAAGGGTTATGAGAAGTGATGGATCGAAGCTGCCAAATGTCTTTGCAAGTGGTGGGGCTGCAGTTGGTGTATCAGGAACAGGCGTTGATGGATACCTGTCAGGCAACGGTTTACTAACCGCAGTGACGTTGGGCTATCTGGCCGGCTGCTTCGCCGGTGAACAAGTGAAGGAATCATTAAAAGTAAAGGTGCCCCGGGTTACTGAGGCACCTAAATTACAAATCATTAATAATTAATCTAAAACAAATGTTGGCACAGGAGGTCCGTCTGCCTCTTCTGTTTCTGAAAATTTCAATTTTACTCGTTGACCAATAGCTAGAGCGTCCAGATCACACTCTATTATATTCGTCATCATTGTAGGTCCTTCGTCTAAGGTAACGTAGGCGATGGCGAAGGGGGGATCGGCTCGACGTAGAACGCTCCAAGAGTAGATTTCGCCTTTGCCAGAGGCCTCAACAAGAGTAATATCTTGGGCCCCACAGTGAGGACAGATACCTCTGGGATAGTAATGTTTTTCACCACAAGAGTTACAACTACCCACCATCAGTTTCCCATTTTTTGCGGCAGACCAAAACTGCTCGGTGTCAGGGTCCGCAATAGGGGATGGAAATGCTCGTTGTTTTACAGTCATCTGATTTACTCCCGTTCCATTATAACAGTTGCACTGCCATGACGTGTTCCAAGTGATCCACCGGTCCCGTGAGCGAGAGCTAAATCGCAATTTTGAACCTGCACGTTTGGATGTGCCTCTCCGCGAAGTTGACGAACCGCCTCTATCACCTTTGTTAAACCTCCCCGGTTTGCTGGGTGATTATTGCACAAGCCGCCCCCGTCTGTATTAAACGGCAGCTTACCGGTTCCGGCGATTAAATTCCCATCCGACACAAAGGCGCCACCCTTACCTTTTTCACAAAACCCTAAGTCTTCGAGTTGCATAAGTACAGTTATTGTGAAGCTATCGTATATCGAAGCATATTTTATATCTGTTGGTTTAACATGCGCCTCATCAAAGGCCATGGGGCCTGACCAGACGGCACCGGAATACGTTAAATCTACTTTTCCACCCATCTGATGCTTAGGTGCTTCACCAGCGCCAATAACTTTTACCAGAGGTCTTTTCAAAGTTTTTGCTACTTCTGGAGAGGTTACGATAATAGCTCCTCCCCCGTCACTTATGACGCAACAATCTAAACGGTGAAGCGGGTCTGCTATCATTGGCGAGTTGACAACTTCATCCACTGTTACAACGTTTTTCAGCATTGCATGTTCGTTATATTGTGCATGATGAGATGCCGCAACTTTTATCCATGCAAGTTGCTCACTTGTCGTTCCATACTCGTACATATGCCGTTGTGCACACATAGCATACATATTGACAACAGTTGGACCAAATGGAAATTCGAATGCTACATCCGGAGCGGAAGAACCGTAATTACGGGGTGCCGTTCCTGTAGCCATCCCTTCTGCTCTCGGTCTTCCCGCTAGGGTTATTAAAGCTACTGAACATTTTCCCATTGCAATGGCTTCTGCAGCGTGACCAACGTGCAAAACATATGAGGATCCGCCAGTTTCAGTCGCATCTAGATGTTTTAGTTTAAGACCCATATAATCTACGAGGGATAAGGGACCGAGACCGGGAGCGTCTCCTGCACAAAAATATCCATCAACGTCGTCTTTGGTTAATCCGGAATCCTTCAAAGCGCCAAGAGCCGACTCGGCATGCAGTTGTGCCAACGATTTGTCAGTTGCTTTACGAGTAGGGTGTTCATAAACACCCGCTATGTAAGCTTTTCCATTTATACTCATATACTTGTCCCCGAGTTGTTATTTTAATGTTCTACTACTCTGGTGGTTGTGTTTCCAGTTTTTGATTGAAAAAAGTTGATCAGCAACCTGATTAATCTTTATTGAGTTTTTTAGCCTCTCGCCTATAGAAAACCCGCCCAAAAAAGCAGCTGGTCCTTATCCTGAAAATTTATCTGCTGTTTCAGTGCCAATTTCCCATTTTCTTCGATTTCGTAACACACAAGGCTAAGAGGCAAAGAAGTGACTTTGCCATTGAAATTAATTTTTCTTGCGGCTTCTGAATTGGCGGCTACCAGCATTTTTCCAGAATTATGTATCGAAAAGGTTCTTGGTAGTGAACCTAATGTGTCAGCAGATTGAATTAATGATGGTTCATAAGAAATTTCATTTATTTTAAATACAGCAATATTGTCCTCTCCATTAGGAATTGCTCGACCATTTGTAGGTGCGGCAGGGTAGGTGCGGTTAGAAACATAAACAAATTTTCCTGAGGGATGCACGTGTACCGCGGAATTCGCTTGTCGTACCCCTGACTGCAGAGGTTTTGATAAGGTGGATGCGATGAATATAGGATTATCAGAGATCCCTTCCTCCGCAATTTTAAATGTATGGAGTTCGCTCTGCCGTTCAAGGGCAAGGTAAAAGCAGTGACCACTAGGGTGAAAGTCAAGATGGCGAGCGCCAAAACCTAATCCGCCGAATGGGCTTATTGTTTTGGTGTCCCGAAGTTCACCATCAGTAAGATCAAAAATTTTTAAACAGCCGGGTTGCTCGGACGTGGTATCGGTAGAATCGTAACCACGACATACAAGGATCGCAGTTTTTTCATCTGGGGTTATTCTTACTTGATGTCCAAATATTCCTGCTTGGTCTCTAGATAATTGAATTCTCGTATCGCCGATATTCCCATTGGCTTCGATCTTATGAACGGACAGCGAACTTGGGTTATTATACGCTGTAAAAAGGTTTTCACCTCTTTCATCAGTAGAAAGGTGGATGGGACGATATGGCACCCGTAGCTTAGGTCCCAAAATTGATGGCTCTCCTGTGTTTCTATCAATAGAACACGCGAGTATCGAGTGGTAAGAGCCCTTCTTGCCTGGACCACCGTCACTAAGAGCTAAATAAATAATCTTTTTTTGTGGGTGAGCCCAAACGTATTGAATATTAGAATCAAAGTCCCTGCTGCTAATGAAATCTAATTTGTGCGTAGTCAAGTCTGGTAAATACCATGAAAACTGGGTTCCAATGGATACGTACAAATATTGAAAGCTATCTTTCACTTTAGGTTTCCCGACTGAATTTACTATCGACCGGTCATCATATTGTTTTTCTTAATAAAGTTTAAAGAAATAATTGGCAGATAATCTTGGTTCACTTGAAATGGATGGTGTTAGAGTAGATATTTTTATTTTTGGTACTTTCTTTCTGTTATATTTTTTTTTTGTGTGTAATCTGTGAGTAGTCATATAGCTGCTTCGAGTTTGCCAACGATCAAGATACTTATTGGAGTTTTTAGATATGCCGGATCAAATGATTTCAAACTCTCAAATTATTGGCGCGTACAGGGAAAAAACACCCGGATCAGAAAAATTGTCTATGGAAGCTAATGAAGTACTTCCGAGCGGCATAGCGCACGACTCTCGATATCTGAAACCTTATGCTCTTTACATTGATAAAGCTGAAGGCCCGCACAAATGGGATGTAGATGGTAATCGTTATGTGGACTATTTTGGCGGACATGGAGCCCTTCTATTAGGACACTGTCATCCGGAAGTTACCGAGGCTGTACAAAGTGCTTTAGGTGCGGGAACCCAGTTTGGAGCAAACCATCCGAGAGAAGTAGAATGGGCTAATCAGGTTATAAAAATGGTTCCTTCTGTTGAGAGAGTCCGCTTTACGTCATCCGGTACCGAGGCGACTTTGATGGCGCTACGCCTTTCGAGGTCATTCACAGGTAAAACTAAATTTATTCGGTTTAAGACACATTTTCATGGTTGGCATGATCATATGACAACAGGTTATGCAAACCATTTCGATGGAACAGCCACCGCTGGAGTTTTAGATAATATAGCATCCAACGTTATTTTGGTATCTCCACAAGACATTTCGGAAATTAAGTCAGTTATAGCTAGTGATGACGATATCGCTGCGGTAATTGTTGAACCTACAGGGTCGTCGTTTGGAATGGTGCCTATGGGAGAAGAGTTTTTGGCATCAGTCAGAGAAATAACGTCTGCTAACGGTATTCTTCTCATTTTTGATGAGGTGGTTACAGGATTTAGGTGTGCCCCAGGCGGCGCACAAGAAGCATACGGAATTACGCCTGATCTCACGACGATGGCAAAAATTCTGGCGGGAGGTTTGCCAGGGGGCGCGGTCGGCGGACGGAAGGAAATTTTGGAGGAATTGGATTTTGAAAAAACGGCTGAAAGAGGGCGTGAAAAAATTCAGCACCCGGGCACGTTCAATGCAAATCCAGTCTCTGCAACTGCAGGTATCACAGCACTAAAAATTATTGAAAGAACTGATGCTTGTCAAAGGGCGAATGAGTCTGCATCATGGTTAAGAGATCAATTTAACAAGACCTTTGAAGAGAAAAATATATCATGGGCAGCGTATGGAACTTTTTCAGGGGTGCATATTTTTATGAATAAGGGTGGTATCCCCTTGCAACCGTCGAATTTCGATGCAGCAGCTATTCCTTATAAAGAGCTAAAGAATAAAGATCCCCAACTTGTGACAAAGTTACGTTTAGCTATGGCTATAAACGGTGTTGATTTTAATAACTCACCCGGAGCGCAGCTTTCTGCAGTTCACACAAAAGACGACTTGGAAGTCACGGTTGGAGCATTTAGTGAAGCGCTGGATATGCTTAAACGTGATGGAGAACTATAGCAGGAAAATTAATTTCCAATATTCAAGACACCAAAGCGACCAAGGTGCTTAAATTGTTTAACACCCGCATCCCTTGCTATGAGTTTAGACAGTTTGTTTTGGTTGGTAGCGATAAAACCGGCTAGCCTATTAACACCGTAACGTCCAAGTAGTGGTGACATTGGTGTTCCTGGGCCAATAATGCTTACCTGGGCATTCTTCACTAAACTTAAAATTGGCTCTAGGGACCCATTCACCCATGTGGATGCTGTAATTATTAGCTGATCACACCTAGGGATTAGTTGGGGGGCAGCACTTTCCGGGTAATCTTTCGGTCCAGGATTTCGTTCAATAACATAAGCATTCGGAAGTTTTTGCTCTAACCCAGGAAACCTCCCTACAATAACAACTCTTTCATCAGCATTGGTATTAATATCTAGGCCGTTTTCCGAACTCAGTTTTAAGCTTGTGGTATTTATAAGGGCGTTTATTGTTGCACATCCAATTGCTCGTTTAAGAGCATTTTGCGAATAGCAAAAATCAATAATTTTATCCGTTGATTGACCCTTCACAACCTGCAGTTCTTTTGCAAAATCAGCGCTATTGGGCTTCGGCGGAGTAGCTACCAAACCAACCCCGCAATTCGTCTCGATTAATATCCAATATTTTCCAATTATTAAATTCTTTATTGTGTCCGATGGTAGGCTTTTTCTGAGTGCGTCAAAGCCTAATGGCGTATTCGGAAAATTTAAGGTCATCATCTTTGGAATTGGATAATCGCCATTCCGAAAACAACCATACCTGCTCCAAAAAGTTTGCCAAATGTAATAGGATGTTTCTGAAATCCAATTGCACCGAAGTGATCAAGTAATAGCGAGGCTGATACAATCCCAAGAATGGTGACTGAGACATATGCAGCCGCCCCCATTTTTGGGGCAAAGTTTAATGCACCAAATACCGCAAAAGCACCAATTATTCCACCGCACCACATCCACCAAGGGGCAGCCATTGCAACTTTCATAGAGGGTAGTTTTACCCGCACTAGGATTATTACGATGAGGATGGCAAGTGTTGCTACAGTTGTATTCGTAGCCGCAGCAAGCAAAGGATGTCCTAAAGTTTTTCCAAGAAGACTATTTATTCCCGCCTGAACAGGAGTGCCACAACCAATCAGCAGTGCAACAATGAAATATCCGAGATAGGTTGCTGACATAACAATTTTCCTTGTCTGGCCTGTATTGTTTTTTAATAGCGTGATTTTTTTTAACTAGCGGATTTTTGGGCCACTTTTTCTAGCCGAGCGGCACTAAATTTCAGTTCAGGTATTTTACCAAAAGGGTCGAGTGCAGGGTTCGTAAGAAAATTTACAGCAGCTTCGGAATAACAGAATGGAACGAAGATGACCCCTGTTGGCACGTCAGCGTCACTTCGAGCAAAAAGCTCAATTGAACCACGGCGTGTCTCCACTCTGATTTCTTCACCTGGCACAAGGTTCCATTGTGTCAGGTCATCGGGGTTTATGTGTGCGAAGGCTTCCGGTTCTATTCTATCCAGTACTGTGGCCCTACGGGTCATAGAACCTGTATGCCAATGCTCAAGGAGCCTGCCTGTAGTTAGAACTAAAGGAAACTTGCTATCTGGCACTTCATTAGGTGGTAGAATGTCGCATGGAACAAGCTTCCCACGTCCTGTCTCCGTTGGATAGCCGTCGGCAAATATAACGCTTTTACCTTCAGAAAATTCGTCTTCACACGGATAAGTAACGGCACTTTCGCGCTCTAATCGATCCCAGGTAATACCCGTAAGTGAAGGCATTACTTGCCTCATCTCTGCAAATATATCTTTTGGTTCAGTGTAGTTCCAGGACAATCCCATACGTTGGGCAATCTCCTGGATTATCCACCAGTCCTGTTTAGCTTCACCTGGTGCTGGAACTGCTTTTCTACCAAGCTGTACACGACGATCCGTATTTGTGAATGTTCCATCTTTTTCCGGAAAAGCGGTAGCTGGTAAAATAACATCGGCAAACGCGGCCGTCTCGGTCAGAAATATATCTTGAACCACAAGGTGCTCTAGTCTTGAGAGTGCCTCGCGTGTATGGTTTTGATCGGGGTCAGACATTGCTGGATTTTCCCCCATGATATAGGCACCCTTGATTTTCCGCTCGTACATTGCATCCGTAATTTCAACTACTGTGAGACCCTTTTCCCTATCGAGATCCGTACTCCAGAATTTTTCCCACCGATCCAGCTGGTCTTTATCCGTAACCGATTTGTAGTCGGGGTAAAACATCGGTATCAATCCCGCATCAGATGCTCCTTGAACATTGTTCTGGCCACGTAATGGATGTAGCCCAGTACCTGGTCGACCAACGTGACCGCAAATTAAAGCTAGAGAAATTAGACAGCGTGCATTGT
>NZGS01000023.1 GCA_002690995.1 Rhodospirillaceae bacterium | reverse complement strand
TATGATCAGAACTTCCACGCTGGACCTAATATACATTGTATATTATACCCAATGCCGATAGTTTGATTCATCAGTGGGCAACGCCTTGACACTCATTTAATAAACAGGGCCACCGTTTTATGGATGCAGAAAATCAACACCGTGCCATACACGAAAAGTTTTCCGCTATGCTAGATGGTTTAAAGAAGCATCTAGCTAAAAAGAGAGAAGGCGGTGTTATTCCTCCTAATGAGACAACATCCAAAGCCAAAACTGAGTTACTTAAAAGCATCCGCCTCTCAAAAATAGAAATTGGTCGAATTTTGCGGGAAACCCGAGAAACAGCAAAAATATCTTTGGAAGATGCAGAAGCTTCGTTGCGGATCAAAAAAGAGTATTTAGTCGCTTTAGAGAGCGGTGATTTTAATTTGCTTCCTGGCACAACTTATGTTTCAGGCTTTCTAAAGAGTTACACGCAATATCTTGGATTAAACATCAATCAATCCCTAATGCACATCGTTCCTTCGAACAACAATTCCCCCAACCCTAATGAGACAATTTTAGGAACCCTTCCAAATAAAAAGTCGTCACCAAGCTTAATAATTCTGGCCATTTCTTTAGTGGCCACAGGAGGGGGCTATTTTGCGTGGTATTCTTTTGATAATCACCCTTTGCCAAATAATGCAAAACATCGGATGCTGACCGAGGATAAACTCGAGAAAAAACTGAGCGTTAGCTCAAAAGAAAACGAGGGCCAAATTTTTGCAGCCCCCAAAACAGAAAAAACTTTGACTAATGCGAAGGATCAACGATCTGAACCTAAGGCAACCAAGAATGTCATAAAAATTCGAGAAAATTCAAAGTTTGAAAACGAAGGCCACGTAAACAAAACAACAAACCAAAAAGTCAAAGTACCAGTTAAAACTCCGACCAAGGATTTGCAGCAAAAGACGAAGAAACCCACTCCACAACACAAACAATCTATAGACGGCATATCACCTACTAAGAAAAATGATAATAAAGTTATTGAGACAAAGTCTAATCCAATTTCCGATGCCACCGGAAAAATCAATATAACCGCATCCGAGGATACCTGGATAGAAATTCAGAATGCACACAAAAAGATTGTGTTCAATCGCATTATTACTGCAGAAGAGACAATAACACTTAAATACGAAAAGGGCCTTTCGGTGAGCACGGGAAATACAAGAGCTCTATTAATAACGTATGAAAATAAAAAGTTTATTGGCTTTGATAAAAATGATCGCATATCAAAAAATAACCAGTTAAATAAATGGCAAGAATAGATTCCATAAACAAGGAAAAATATTTTGAATTATGATGCTACTTTGGCTAGTCACCAAAAAATAATAAGAAAAAAACGACGGCAAATTATGGTTGGCACGGTGCCTGTTGGCGGCGACGCTCCTATCACAGTTCAAACTATGACAAATACCAATACTGCCGATGTTAGAGCTACCCTTAAACAGATTTTCGACTGTGCTGCTGAAGGCGCTGACATCATTAGAGTGTCTTGCCCAGATCAAGCCTCCACACAAAGTTTAAAAAAAATTGTCACCGAGTCCCCGATACCTGTTGTGGCCGATATACACTTTCATTATCGACGAGCTATAGAAGCTGCCCAGGCCGGCGCTGCGTGCTTGCGTATCAATCCTGGAAACATTGGTGCTTCACATAAAGTGAAAGAAGTAATTCGAGCGGCAGTTGATAACGGATGTTCGATGCGTATAGGAGTAAATGCTGGCAGTTTAGAAAGGCACTTGCTCGAAAAATACCAAGAACCATGTGCAGATGCGATGGTGGAAAGTGCACTTAACCACGCCAAGTTACTAGAAGAAAATGATTTTTTCGACTTTAAGATAAGTGTTAAAGCTTCAAATGTATTTCTGGCAACGGAGGCCTACCAAAAACTATCTCAAGTCACTGACTACCCACTCCATCTTGGGATAACCGAAGCCGGAAGTTTTAGGGTCGGAACTGTGAAATCCGCGGTTGGAATGGGGATGCTACTATGGAGTGGTATTGGCGATACGATTAGAGTTTCGCTGTCCGACGATCCAGTAGAGGAAGTGCGAGTTGGATTCGATATACTAAAATCCCTTAATCTAAGGCACCGAGGCGTCAATATCATTTCGTGCCCTTCATGCGCGCGGCAACAATTTGATGTAATTGAAACCGTGAAAACACTTGAAAACAGGCTGTCCCATATAACAACGCCAATGACACTGTCAATTATTGGATGCGTCGTAAATGGCCCGGGAGAAGCAAAAAGTACAAATATCGGATTAACGGGAGGTGGGAAAGACGTTCATCAAGTATATTTATCAGGTGTTCCCCACCATCGATTAAAAGACGAGAATATTGTGGATCACATCGTAAGCCTAGTTGAGAAAGAGGCGCTCAAAATAGAAGCAAGCAATGCAAATGTGGCATATGAAACAGAGAGTAGCCTGCTTGGCGACAGCACCCCGTTACCAACAACTAACTCAAAATGAGTTCGGTGAATGAAGATCATATTGAAAACGATGCCGATAACTTCAGTTTGGTTGGTATCAACTACGCGTCTTGCCCTCCGCTAATACGGTCAACCATATTTGGGGGCGAAACAGATTTAGGGATTATCCTCACTTCGTTAAATTCTGAAAGAAACAAAAGCGTGTATGGGGTTCTTACATGCGACAGGCTGGAAATTTATTTTTGCAAGTCCATTTGCAAGTTCGTTCAATCGGATTTCTTTAATCTTCTAGCAGAGAGGACAAAACTCGACCCTCGTGATTTGGAGAGAGTAGCCTACAAATTAAGTGGAAAGGTTGCGCTAGGACATTTTTTTAGAGTTGTATCAGCAATGGAGAGCCAAGTAATTGGCGAGCCCCAAATTTTGGGACAAGTTCGCACTTGCGAACAGATATCCAAATCAATTGCACCAGCATCTATGTTTTTGAGTCATATCTTTAAATATGCATTCTCTGTTGCCAAAAGAGTGAAAAACGAAACAAAGATTTCAGAAGGTCCAACATCCCTCGCAGCAGCGGCTATACGCGTCGCTCGAAATATTAATGGCGAATTAACGACCTGCAGTGGGGTGATATTTGGATGGGATGAAACCGCAACATTTTTAGCCGAACAATTCGAGCAAGCCGGAGCTAAAAAGTTTATAAACGCTGCGAATACCAAATTTAATTCAAAAAACTCTAGCATTCTGAAAGCAGATCTCCATTTAGAGTTCCAATCACAATTAATTGCGAACTCAGACGTAGCACTCATTTGCAATAACGACACTAATTATACGCTAACTAAAAAGGTGGTCAGCTCCGCTTTACGATCAAGGAAGTACAAGCCCCTCTTTATTATTGACTTAGGAGTCCCCGGAGCCGTAGAACCAGCAGTAGAGTCTCTAGATGCAGCTTTTGTTTACAACCTTGACAATCTAGAACAACTCGCCGTCGAGGGTATTGAAAATCGTGCTTTGGAAAAGCAAAAGGCGGAAGATATTATTTTAGAAGAGCTTGAGACTTTTTATCTCCAAACTCCGAATCGCGATATAGGAGTTTTAGCCAGAGAAATACGTGAGGCTCTAGAGAACGAGTTACAATTTATGCTTGAACAAAAACCTAATCTTTCAGTTAAAGACGCCTGTTATCTTGCTCTTAGAAAATTTTTACACCAGCCACTTAAAGTTACACGAGAATTGTCAGAGAATGATCAACTAAACCCAGAAACTGAAAAGTTAATTAGAAATCTTTTGATTCCACAAAATGGCGACAAAGGAGACCAGCATGAGCTTTGAAGAAAATCTAGAACGTGTCTCATCACGCCATCGTGAGTTGGAGCTAACACTATCCAATTCCAAAGAACTATCCGCAGAAGAAATCACCAAACTTTCAATAGAGTTCTCTGAGTTGACACCAATAGCTGAAAAAATTAACGAAGTACGCTCTTTAGAGAAAGAACTTGAAGAGAATAAAGTACTTGCGAATGAAAATCAGCACGACACGGAATTATTGGCGCTAGTCCAGACTGAAATCGACGAATTAATAAAATCTATCAGCGTACTTCGTAAAGAATTGGAACGCCTTTTGTTGCCAAAAGACGAAATAGATGAAAAAAATGCTATTTTAGAGGTAAGAGCAGGAACAGGTGGAGATGAAGCAGCACTTTTCGCCACAGAACTTTTTTCTATGTATCAGAAGTATTCCTCAATTAAAGGGTGGCGCTTTGATATTCTCGAAGTATCAGAAAATGACATTGGGGGCTATCGTGAGGCTATTGCATCCATCACCGGTAGATCAGTATTTGCTCGATTGAAATTTGAGTCTGGTGTACACCGGGTTCAGCGTGTACCCACCACCGAATCAGGCGGGCGAATACATACATCTGCAGCTACAGTCGCGGTGCTCCCTGAAGCCGAAGAAGTAGATATACAGATCGACGACAAGGATCTGCGTGTAGATATATTCAGAGCCAGTGGCCCTGGTGGACAATCTGTCAATACTACAGACAGCGCGGTTAGAATTACGCATTTGCCAACAGGGATAGTTGTTTCTCAACAAGATGAAAAGTCTCAACATAAAAACAAAGCTAAGGGAATGAAAATATTGCGAGCAAGAGTTTTCGATTTTGAGCGAACCAAACTAGAAAAAGAACGTGCCGCGGATCGTAGGGAACAGGTGGGAACAGGAGATAGATCTGAGAGAATTAGGACATATAACTTCCCGCAGGGGCGAGTAACCGATCATCGAATAAATTTAACATTATATAAAATCGACAAGGTTATAGCAGGGGAGGCTCTCGATGATATAGTAGACGGTTTAACCGCTACTGAGGAGGCGGCTCGGCTGGCTGCAATGGCGTGACTTATGGTTGAGAAGCAGATCACATGGCTTCAGACTGAGTATACGGTAAATGAAGTCCTCAATGTGGCCGTTGCGAAATTCAAAGCTGCCGGAGTTGCGCAACCTATTAACGACGCACGTATCCTACTTGGGCATAGTTTGAACAAACCAAACGAAAGATTCTATGGTAGGGAGGAGGATTTAATTAAAAGTGAGCATTTAGATGATTTTAGTTCTAAAATCTTGCGTCGTTGTAAAAGAGAACCAGTCTCCAAAATTATAGGGGTAAAAGAATTTTGGAGCCTCGAGCTCCTAGTCTCGCCATATGTCCTTGATCCCCGACCAGATAGCGAAACTCTAATAGAGGCTGCTAGAAAACAATTCTCGGATAAAAATAGACTTCTAAATATTTTAGATTTGGGGACTGGTTCGGGCTGCCTATTATTGGCAGCACTCCAAGAATGGCCTCATTCATATGGTTTAGGAATAGATATCGACTCTCGTTGCATTGAAATCGCGAAGAAAAATGCGAAGAGAAATGAGTTAAATCACAGAGTAAAATTTCAAACAGGAAATTGGGCAAGTAATTTAGACGAAAAATTTGATATTATTTTATGCAATCCACCCTACATACCGACCAATGAAATAGCTAAATTAGATGAAGAAGTTCGATTATATGAACCAGAACTAGCTCTAAATGGCGGCCCAACGGGTTTAGACTGCTATACTGAACTAGCTTCACAATTTTCAAATTCATTATCCGCTGATGGGCTAATATTTTTGGAGATAGGATCTGACCAGAAAAAACCAATCTTAGGCATAATGAAAAGTAATAACCTCGAATTGATCAAAATCGAAAAAGATTTGGCTCAAATAGACCGATGTTTAATTTTATCTCATAAACACTGTTGACCAAACGAATAAATTAGGCTTTGATCTGACAGTGTTTATTTAGACACCATTAACTGATCGCGTGAATTGTAAATGCGCATCGGCAATATCGTCCAATCAAAAAAACAGACTGATGGGTAGGATAACATCATTAGACTAATTGCGGGGCTTTAGCCTCGCCAACTTTAATCAAAATGGAAAAGCTTAGCGATGAGACAAGGTTCGCACTCAAAACGAAATCGAGGCAGGGGCGGAAATCGGCGTTCTGGAACACCAGGACGGAACCATACATTTGACAGTAATGGACCAGATATTCGAATTCGGGGAAATGCTCACCAAGTTCACGAAAAATATATGAATCTCGCCAGAGAAGCTTCTACCAACGGCGAAGCGGTTCTCGCAGAAAGTTATTTCCAACATGCAGAACATTATTATCGCATCTTGAGTGCATTTACCGATGAAGCAAATAATGAACAGAATAAGAACCGCGCAACTCAACCTGGTTCCAATGAAAACAATAATCACGACCAGCAAGAAACGCCGACCACCCAGTCGGCGATCAAAAATGGCAAGGAAAAACTTTCTAACAACAATGGCGCAGAGATCACCGAAGAGACTGCAACAGGCTTGGAACCTGAGAAAAAGGAACCGCACGATGATTTATTACGTCCCGATGACAGCGGATCGAAGGAAGAATTAACCGAACAGAAAGAACCCACTCTCGCACTACGGAGCGACGAGCGCCTGAATATTAATTTGGAGGGCGAAGGCGATCAATCAACTAAGGGTAGCGGCTCACGTTTAAGACTTGAGAACACTGAAAGTGCAGAGGGAGCGCCTAATTTGAGAAGGAGGCGTGGCCCCCGAAATAATCGACAAGGTAATTCAATCGATAATTAGCCAAAATAATCAACAAACCCAGAAAATTAATTATTTCGCAGCGAAAATAATCTCGGAGTTCAATATTTCTCGATGGTCGGATGCCATCTTATTGTCAGCTGGATAAATAAAACTCTTCTAACTATCTTGCCAAAAGAACAAAAATCGCCAGGGTTATGGGAACTTTTACCGAAAAAACAAAAAAGATATTTGTTGATGCAGAGAAATTAGCTGTCAATTCAAAAAACCAACAATTGACACCTGAACATCTGCTTAAGGTTTTATTATCTGACAGCGACACGCAATATATGCAATTAGTTAGAGATTCTGGTGGGAACCTAGAAAACATAACTATGGATCTCGAGGCTGAATTAAATAAGTTGCCAAAAGTGATGGTCAAAGGCCAACTTAATCCTTTGCCCACGCGACAATTTAAGGCTCTTATTTCATTTGCAAAGAAAAACTCTACGCGATCAGAAAGCGAGCCAATTACTCCTGATGACCTACTTCTTGCAATCGCTATAACAGATGATCTGATTTCTTCGACTATTCTCAACAAAAATGGCGTCTCAAAAACTAAACTGAAAAATAACATTGAAGAAAAAAGACAGGCAGCGTCATTTAATAGTAATTCGTTAGAGGATGAGCAAAGTGCACTTATAAGATACACGCAAGACGTTACTGAGGCCGCAATTAACGGCAGACTGGACCCAGTAATTGGGCGCGAAGAGGAAATTAAAAGGACTATACAGGTCATTTGTCGACGAACAAAAAACAATCCTGTTTTAATCGGTGACCCTGGTGTTGGTAAAACCGCAATTGTTGAAGGACTTGCCGCGAGAATTGTAAATGCTGATATTCCGAAGGGATTGCGAAATAAGCGGCTTCTAAGCCTTGACCTTGGGTTGCTTATAGCTGGTGCGAAGTTCAGGGGTGAATTTGAAGAGAGATTGAAAAGTGTACTTAGAGAAATCGAGGAATCAAACGGCGAAATAATACTGTTCATCGATGAGCTCCACACATTGGTGGGAGCCGGCGCTGCCGACGGAGCCATGGACGCGTCAAATATGCTGAAGCCGGCGCTAGCACGCGGCACTTTGCATTGTCTAGGAGCTACTACACTGGACGAATATCGCAAATATATTGAAAAGGATGCCGCATTAGCAAGGCGATTCCAATCAATAATTGTAGAAGAGCCAAACCAAGAGAAGAGTATATCGATTCTTCGGGGGCTTCGTGAAAAATACGAATTACACCACGGCGTTAAGATCCTTGATAGCGCATTAGTGACAGCTGTAAAACTATCCAACCGGCACATTACTCAACGTTTTTTGCCAGACAAGGCTATTGATCTTGTAGATGAAGCCGCCTCATCCAGAAGGATGGAAATAGACTCAAAACCTGAAATCATCGATAAATTAGAAAGAGAAATTGTTCAATTAAAGATAGAGCAGAAAGCCTTAAAAAAAGAACTAACTACTAAAAGTCGACAACGCGTTGAGACGTTAGAAGAACAGTTGGATAAACTCCAGATTCAAAGTGAAAAACTCTCTAAACAATGGGAAAAAGAAGTTGCACTAGTGGATCAAACACGTAAGTTGCAAGAAAATTTGGAAGACGCGAAGCACTCTCTTACCTTAGCTCAACGAGCTGGTAATTATGAAAAAGCGAGCGAACTTCTATACTCTATCATCCCTGAGATAGAACAGCAGCTAGAGCTTGCACAGAAAAGCTCTAAACAAAAAATGGTTAAAGAAGAAGTGACTGAGAACGATATCGCTTCAATCGTATCGAGATGGACTGGAATACCGGTCGATAAAATGATGGCTGAAGAAAAAGAGAAACTCCTGTCGATGGAGGATATATTAAGCCGTCGTGTGATTGGACAAAAGGCCGCGATAAAAGCGGTTTCAGACTCCATTCGTAGGTCTAGGGTCGGGCTAAAAGACCCCAAAAAGCCAATTGGGTCATTTCTTTTTCTTGGCCCCACCGGTGTGGGGAAAACCGAACTTAGCAAGGCAGCCGCAGAGTTCCTTTTTGACAACGAAGATGCAATTGTCAGAATTGATATGTCTGAATTCATGGAGAAACACAGCATTGCAAGATTAATAGGTGCTCCACCAGGATATGTTGGTTTTGAAGAGGGAGGCCTCCTCACCGAACAAGTCAGACGAAAACCATATCAAATTATTCTCTTTGATGAGATAGAAAAAGCCCATAGTGACGTTATGAACTTATTGCTTCAGGTTCTTGATGAGGGACGCCTTACTGATAGCCACGGTAGAACGGTAAGTTTTAAGAATACTTTGATAATACTCACCTCAAATCTTGGAGCTCAATATTTAGCTAACCAAGGTGAACCCCAAACAAGCCGTGATACTGAAAACTTAGTAAACAACGAAGTAAAAAACTACTTACGCCCCGAATTTATAAACAGGTTAGACGATATCATAGTATTTTCCAGACTTAGCCCGATGGACATGGATCAAATTGTTACCACTCAAATAAAGCACTTACAGGGACTACTGGATGATAAGGGAATACAGATCTCCATTGACGAGAAAGCTAAACAATGGATCTCCAGAGAAGGTTATGACCCAATATACGGCGCTCGTCCACTTAAGCGCTTGATACAAAAGAAATTATACAATGCTATTGCGAATGAACTGTTAGAAGGTAAAAATCAAGAGATGTCCCACATAAAAGTATCACTTTCTGAGGATCAATTAAAACTTGTTACAGAACAGTAATCAAAAAGTGCCTCTAACAAAATTAAGCATCTTTGCGTTCTTTATCCATTCGGTTTCTATAATCCCAACTCATAAGATTTGATGGGGTAATTCTGATTATTACTTCTTCGGATGCCCCACGCATAAGCCAAGATTTAAACGGCGTCTTTGAATTCCCTAAAAAGCGGTCGTGTAAATTTTCCAGCGTTTTCCCGCTGCGGTCATGACTCAAAGCAGCCAGACCTTGTCCCCTAACCCCATGATATGGTGGTGCATCAGGAGAGACTTCGAACGCACACTTATTGTTTATTTTCAATAGCTGAACTACTTTTGACTTTTCTTTGCTGGCGCAACATATCACACCATTCTCATAAAAAAACCATAGCGAAGCTATCACGGGCCAGCCACGCGCCGATATGATGGCAAGTTTTAGCGGAACAACGCAAGTATCAAGATATGACTCAATTTTCTGCATATCCCAAGGCCCAGTAATTTTTATTTTTGACATTTCATCTCGCCTCTTGTGGCTAAAATTGCTTATTTTATCTTTACGTGAACTTTCTGTAATAATAATTACTATATCAAACTAATTTCCATTAATTATCTGCTTAACGTAAATCTATTTTTTTATTGTGAAGAGTGCTAGACATGAACAAAAAAAAAATCAACACGATTGCTGAAGCTTGTTCCGCTCTAAAGGCATGCAAACTACCTTACGGAAAAGTAGCAGTTACCGATATGGATGGTATTCTGCGAGGAAAATATATTTCGAAGAAGAAGTTATTGAGTGCTTTAAAGGATGGCTTCGGATTTTGCGATGTTATTTTAGGGTGGGACTCCAATGATCAGATTTACGACGGCATAAAATATACTGGCTGGAGCTCTGGTTTTCCAGATGCACAAGTCATGCCTATACCTGAGACCGCTCGGTTTATTCCTTTTGAAAACGACTTACTGTTTTTTTTAGCCGAATTCTATGGAAATGCGTCCAAACTTTGCCCAAGATCGATACTCAAAAAAGTGATTAAAAAAGGTGAAAGCCTCGGTTTTTCAGCATTAGCCGGCGCTGAATACGAGTACTTTTTATTTCAGGAAACACCCGAGACTGTACGCGCCAAAAATTATAGAAACTTGGTGCCCTTTACTCCAGGAAACTTTGGCTACTCTTTAATAAGAAACTCTGTCCACTCGGATTTTCATAATGAATTTTTAGAGATGTGTGAATTAATAGATATTCCACTCGAAGGCTATCACACAGAAACTGGTCCGGGAGTACTAGAAGCCGCACTAGCACCTGATCGTATTCTTAATGCTGCTGATAAGGCCACTTTATTTAAAACATTTACAAAAATATTTGCGCAGAGACGCGAGATTATGGCTACATTTATGGCGAAATGGTCAACAGAACACCCTGGCCAATCGGGTCACATACATCTGTCCTTAAAGAATGAAGAGAAGCAAAATATTTTCTTCGACTCGTCTAAGCCATTGAATATAAGCGACGAGATGCGGTGGTTTATAGGAGGTCAACAAAGGCTGATGCCTGAATTAATGGCAATGGTCGCTCCGACTATAAACTCATATCGGCGACTTATTCCAAATTACTGGGCACCGATCGATAACAGTTGGGATGTAGACAATCGGACAGCCTCCCTCAGAGTTATAATTGGAACCCCTACTAGTCAGCGGGTGGAATATAGATTAGCATCTGCAGACTCAAATCCATATCTTGCAATGTCAGTAGCTTTGGGATCAGGGTTATGGGGAATAGAAAACAAAATCGAACCTACGAAATCGATAAGTGAAGCTACTGGAAAACAAAATATAAAGCCGCTCCCATCCAACCTTGGCGACGCGTCCACCCGTCTAAGAAAATCAAAAGTTGCCAGGTTGCTCTTCGGGAGCGACTTCATAGAACATTTTTGCACGACCCGCGAAAAAGAAGAGGAATTACACAGAAACCAGGTGGACGAGTGGCAATTACAGCGCTATTTCGAGATAATTTAGTTACCAACTGATTTCATTACTCAGGAGTAGTAAAAATCGATATTTTTAAAACCGACCAAGACGTGTCCTACACAAGTTTTTCTCGTACAACTCCACTTGCCTTGGAAAAGTCCATTTGTCCTGGATATTTTTGCTTGAGTAGAGCCATAGTCTTGCCCATATCTTTTATCGTTTTTGCATCAACTTCTAATATCGCATCTTGTATAGCCGCCTGAAATGATTCGCCCTCTAATTGACTCGGCATAAAACGCCGGATTACATCAATTTCCGCTTGTTCTCTCTGAGCAAGCTCTAACCGACCACCTTGCTCATAAAGACGAATAGATTCTCTCCTCTGTTTGACCATCGTATTTAATAATGCCAGCACTTGGTCATCCGATATGCCATCCGAGTCTCCATCGGTTCGTGCGGAGATATCTTGATCCTTAATTGAAGCTAAAATTAGTCGAATCGTCCCTACAGCACACGTATCTTTCGTTTTCATAGCACTTTTCAGAGCGTCATTCAGTTCAGAACGTAACAAATCCGAGTACCTTTCCCAAACCAATAAACATGATTGACGAAATTTTCGTCCTATAAATGGTGAATTCCCACCAAAAGGCAAGCTTTTTATTTACTACCCAAGATACTGAAATTTTATATCGTGAATCCGGGGTTGACCAGGATGTTTCTTTAGCGTATCCAACCTTGCTAGTGTCATACGAGGATTGTGCATCTATGTCGGACGCCAAAGCGACCGTTCATTCCGAAAAGCGACGTGCAGAGCAACCAGCTAATGCTAATGCGATACTGGTGCTCGCGGACGGGACCGTTTTTTGGGGTCACGGGGTTGGCTTGGAAAACAATGTTGTTGGCGAAGTCTGCTTCAACACATCAATGACCGGTTACCAAGAAATTATCACTGATCCATCATATGCTGGCCAGATAATAACTTTCACTTTCCCACATATTGGGAACGTGGGAACAAATCTCGATGATTTAGAACGCGAGACTGCCGCAGCAGCAGGGATCATAGTAAAATCTGATATTACTGCGGCCTCAAACTATAGGGCAATCCAAGATTTCTCTTGTTGGTTAGCGAGCGCGGGTTTGACTGGTATAGCGGGTGTAGATACGAGAAATTTAACCCGTCGCATAAGACATTTTGGCGCTATGAACGGTATTATTTCGTTCTCTAATAAAAAATCTTTTGACGTCGACGAACTTAAGCTTAAGGCGCAAAACCATCCAAGTTTGTCAGGGATGGATTTAGCCTCCGTCGTCTCAACTAGAGAATTAGAAAAATGGTCAACTGGGACATGGAAGTTCGGCTCTAAAGTAAACGATGATGGTTTTGAAAACACAGGACGAAAAGAATACCACATCGTGGCTATAGACTATGGGGCTAAACGAAATATCTTAAGAAATTTAGCACAACTCGGAGCGGAAATTACAACAGTGCCTTCAAACTTGAGCGCTGATGCAATACTAAGTCTTCGACCAGATGGAATTTTTCTATCCAACGGGCCAGGAGATCCAGCAGCAACAGCCAATTATGCAGTTCCCATAATAAAAGATCTATTAAACAGTAACACACCAATTTTCGGAATTTGCCTGGGTCATCAGCTATTGTCACTAGCACTTGGTGCCAAAACCGAAAAAATGAAGAACGGACATCGTGGTGGGAACCATCCTGTCAAGCAAATCAAAACCGGTAGAATAGAAATCACGAGTCAAAATCATGGCTTCGTTATATCGGAGCAAACTTTACCAGAATCCGCCACCATTACCCATAGATCATTGTTCGATGGATCCATAGAAGGATTTGAAATCGCTGAAAAAAATATTTTCTCTGTACAATATCACCCAGAGGCATCGCCTGGTCCAACTGAGAGCGACTACCTCTTCTGCCAGTTTTTGGAAATAATCAAAAAAAACAAGGCTGTCAGATAATGCCTAAACGTGATGACATTAAATCAATACTGATAATTGGTGCTGGACCAATTGTGATTGGACAAGCTTGCGAATTCGATTACTCGGGCACACAGGCATGCAAAGCACTTAAGGAAGAAGGTTATCGTATAATACTTCTAAACTCTAACCCTGCTACGATAATGACTGATCCCGGACTAGCGGATGCAACCTATATTGAACCAATTACGGCAGAAGCAATTAAAATAATTCTAGAAAAAGAAAACCCCGATGCAATCTTACCGACAATGGGAGGACAAACTGCTCTTAATACCGCGTTAACTTTGGCTAAGGATGGTACGCTTGAAGATTTTAGAGTTGAACTTATCGGCGCAAATTTAGACGCCATAGAGAAAGCAGAGGATCGCTTATTATTTCGAGAAGCGATGGATAGGATAGGCTTAGAGTCACCCCTTTCTCATTTAGTGTCAACCGAAGAAGAAGGTGCACGAGCGGTCAAGGATATCGGGCTACCCGCTATACTCCGTCCGTCTTTTACACTCGCAGGTACAGGCGGCGGAATAGCTTATAATTTAGACGAATTTAATGAAATACTAAGAAATGCACTGAGGCTTTCGCCCGTCGGCACGGTTTTAATAGAAGAATCTGTGCTTGGCTGGAAAGAATTTGAGATGGAAGTTGTTCGCGATAAAAATGACAACTGTATAATTGTTTGCTCAATTGAAAATGTAGACCCAATGGGGATACATACGGGTGACTCAATTACGGTAGCCCCCGCACTTACGTTAACAGACAAAGAATATCAGCGCATGAGGACAGCCTCTATTGAGGTGCTGAGAGAAATTGGTGTGGATACAGGCGGTTCTAATGTTCAGTTTGCTGTTAATCCAGATACTGGCCGTCTCGTCGTCATAGAGATGAACCCAAGAGTATCGAGATCATCTGCATTAGCATCCAAAGCTACCGGTTTCCCAATTGCAAAAATTGCAGCCAAACTTGCCGTCGGATATACGCTTGATGAATTAGAAAACGACATCACAAAAGAAACACCTGCAAGTTTTGAACCAACAATTGATTATGTGGTCACCAAGATACCACGATTTACTTTTGAGAAATTTGCCGGTGCTGATGCAACATTGACTACGTCGATGAAGTCCGTTGGCGAGGCAATGGCTATTGGCAGAACATTTTTAGAATCACTGCAAAAAGCTCTAAATTCTATGGAAACTGGGTTAACCGGTTTTGATGAAATCCCTCTTTCAGATAGGATTGAATTAAATCCTGACAAAAGTGCCATACTAGCAAAACTTTCAGAACCTGTGCCCGAGCGTCTTTTGAGAGTAGCTCAGGCACTACGGCTCGGTCTAACGGTGAATGAAATCTACGAAGCCTGCTCAATCGACCACTGGTTTTTAAGACAGATCCAAGTCGCCATTGAAATTGAAAAGGCAGTGATCGACAATGGAATACCAGAAAACAAAGAAGAATTTTTTCAATTAAAACGTAATGGTTTTTCTGACGCACGCTTGGCAAAGCTCTCTAATAAATCCGAAACCGAGATATCGGAAATACGCTCTAATCTCGGGGTTGCTCCAGTATTCAAACGAATAGACACATGTGCAGCAGAGTTTTCAGCAAACACGCCCTATATGTACTCGTGTTACGAGGGCGATGGACTTAACATCGCTGAATGTGAAGCTGATCCAACAGATAAAAACAAAGTCATCATTCTTGGTGGTGGCCCAAACCGAATAGGCCAAGGGATAGAATTTGACTACTGTTGTGTGCATGCGGCTTATGCGCTATCTGAAGTTGGTTTTGAAACAATAATGGTGAATTGTAATCCGGAAACCGTTTCCACTGACTACGACACTTCTGACAGGCTTTATTTTGAACCCCTAACGGCTGAAAGTGTCATTAACTTAATAAAAGCAGAAGAGAAAAAAGGGAAAGTTGTTGGAGTAATTGTTCAGCTAGGCGGCCAGACACCACTTAAGTTATCAAAAGCCCTAGAGGGAGCTGGGATCAATATCTTAGGTACATCGCCCAGGGCAATTGATCTTGCAGAAGATCGCGAACAATTTAAAAAGCTGCTTGATGAGTTAAACCTCAAGCAACCTCAAAATGGAACCGTCAACTCATTTGAAGAAGCCAAAATCATTGCCGGAGAAATTGGCTACCCAGTTGTAATTAGACCATCGTATGTTCTTGGTGGACGGGCGATGGAGATTGTTTACGAGGAGGCAGCTTTAAACAAATATATGGAAAAAGCGGTTCTTGCCACGGGAGACAATCCTATTCTGATAGATAAGTTTCTATCAAAGGCTATTGAAATTGATGTTGACTGCATAGCTGATAACGAACACGTTTATGTAGCTGGAATAATGGAACATATTGAAGAGGCCGGCATTCACTCAGGTGATAGCGCGTGTTCATTACCGCCTCAGTCTCTTTCGGCTAGCTTACTTGAAGAAGTAGAGAGACAATCCAAATTGCTGGCACACGGCTTAGGTGTTTGTGGCTTGATGAACATCCAGTTCGCTATAAAAGACGAAGAAATTTTTCTTCTAGAAGTCAATCCAAGGGCAAGTCGTACTGTTCCCTTTGTTGCTAAGGCAACAGGGGTTCCGATAGCAAAAGTGGCAGCTAGAGTAATGGTAGGCGAACGATTAAAAAACTTCAAAATCGAGAAACAGCTATTAAATCACGTAGCAATTAAGGAAGCGGTATTTCCTTTCGCTCGCTTTCCTGGTGTCGATAGTATTTTAGGACCGGAAATGAAGTCTACTGGAGAGGTAATGGGGATAGATAAAGACTTTTCCTTGGCGTTTGCAAAAAGTCAACTTGCTGCTGGAGCCAAACTACCAACAGCTGGAACCGTCTTTATCTCGGTTCGAGATATTGATAAACCATCTATAGTCAATCTAGCGGTTGACCTTTGCCATATGGGGTTTCTGTTGGTAGCCACCACTGGGACGGCCCAATCCTTGGAGAAAGCAGGATTGAAGGTCGAAAAAATAAAAAAAGTGCTGGAAGGCAGACCACATGTGGTTGACAATATGATTTCTGGACAGATTGATTTGGTAATAAACACGACTGAGGGAGCGCAAGCTATTAAAGATAGCTTTAGTTTGAGGAGAGCCGCAATTACTCATAACATCCCTTACTACACCACGATTGAGGGGGCGCAAGCGGCAGTCAAAGGCATACAAGCTATAAGTAAGGGCCCTTTAGACGTATCACCATTGCAATCTTACTTGAATGGTTCGTTTTAAGCGTTACTATATGTTTGCGTAATGTTTGATCAGGACACCACATAGCTATGCAAAAGATACCCATAAGAAGAGATAGTCTCGACCAGTTGCAGGAAGAGTTAAAGCAATTGAAGACCGTCGAACGTCCACAAATCATCAAAGCTATATCAGAAGCAAGAGAACATGGGGACTTATCCGAAAATGCTGAATACCATGCGGCTAGAGAAAGACAGAGTTTTGTGGAGGGACGTGTGGGTGAGTTGGAAGACGTCATTAGTAGAGCGGAAGTTATAGATCCGTCCATGATAGATGGGAAAACTGTTACTTTCGGAACCACAATCGTGGTTGCAGACGAAGACACCGACGAAGAAAATACCTATGCTATAGTTGGACCATATGAAGCTGATATTTCTAAAAGTTGGATTTCGACTTCTTCGCCAATAGGCAACGCTCTTATAGGAAAAAAGGTGGGGGACTCGGTTGAAGTCACAACTCCTCGAGGAGCTAAAAGTTATGAAATATTAAAAATTAGTGTGACCTAACTGAGTGGTCCGACGCAATTATAGCAACCCCCATAAACATTGTTGTGTCTAGCGATCAATCGGACATTTTTTCCGGCTCTCCGAGGGGCACCCCGGGACTATATTTTTTTGTTCTAAAAGCTAGGGCCGTTTTTACATTTGAGACGTTCGGAGCAGGCGTTAGTTTAGTAGTTAAGAACTTTTGAAAGGTGTCCCAATCTTTTGACACTATTTTTAGTAAAAAATCGGTTTCGCCAGAGAGCATATGACATTCTCTAACCTCATCCCAGGATTCGATCATCTCCTCGAAAGCCACAAGATCGTTTTCGGCCTGGCTAGACAAACCAACAAAAGCAAATATTATCACAGTAAAACCCAGTTTCTCCGGGTTCAACTCGGCATGATACCCCTGAATATAACCTTCTCTCTCTAGAGCTCTAACTCTTCTCAGGCAGGGCGGTGCCGAAATGCCGGCTCTTTCAGCCAACTCCACATTAGTAACTCTCCCGTCTTGTTGAAGATCACGCAAAATACGCCTGTCTATATTGTCCAATTTAACACGCTGCATCGTTACAAAATCCCCTGCTTGCTAGTACATCGCCTAAAAGCCATGCCTAGGAACAATATGAAGGTAAAAATGGTGTCGCGCAAGATTATTGCGTATACTTCTTTAAACAAAAGTATATAAATAATTGATCATTTCGTAAAACTTATAGCTCAACAAGTAAGGCATCTAGGTAAGGATAATGAGAGATTGCTGTTGGATTATATCCGATGGAACTATGGGTATGGAGTTGCAGTGTATAGCTTTAGCTGAATCACTAAATCTAAAATATCAAATAAAGCACATTTCGCCTTCACCCATTTTAACAGCCCTACCTCAATTTGGGGCTATCCCCTTCTTGTGGAAAAATAAATATTATACCAAAGAATTTTATCCACCTTTTCCCAAAGTCTCTATTACATGCGGCAGGCGTCATGCCGGCTTTGCGATAGCACTTAAACGAATATCTAAAGGAAAAGTATCCACTATCCACATCCAGGACCCTCGCATAAACTCTGGCTTTTTCGATCATCTAATAATTCCTGAACACGATCCTTCTAGAGGCAAGAACATTGTTATAAGTAAAGGTTCGCTTACGAAAATAAATAAAGATAAATTGGAGGCGGAAGCAAAGCGCTTTTTGGGTTTGGTAAATCATTTACCACAACGTCGAATAGCTATTAACATAGGTGGCAGTTCTAAAGGAGTAGCGATAGATAAGGCTGGCGCAGAAAAAATAGTAGACAAGTTAATTCTACTCGCAAAAGAGTATGACTGCGGACTTATGATAACAACTAGCCGGCGTACCGATGAGACAATAAAATACCAACTACGAAAATTGAATGAAAAACAGAACGTTTTAGTCTACGAAGGAATCGGACCTAACCCTTACATCGGTTTTCTTGGCTTAGCAGACACAATAATTGTTACCTCAGACTCTATAAATATGATATCTGAGGCATGTTCAACAGGTAAACCTGTTTACATCATTGCACTGGGTAAAAATAACAAAAGAAAACAAAGCTTTTTAGACGCCATGCAACAGGAGGGTAGAACACGACCTTTTGATGGTCATCTCCAGAGCTGGACCTACGAGGCACTAAATGAAACAGAACGTGTCGCAGCAATAATCCGAGAAAAATTATCGAATAATGATGTCATTAAAAATTTCAACCAAAAGCAAACTTAATCCTTGTCTTGTAAGGTTGTTTCGCTTCAACGCTAACGATTTAGGAAGCTTTCTGAAAAATAACAAAATCGGTACCCGAAATGTGCCGCAAAGGCAATTCGCTAGCTAATTCATTAAGGTACGAAAAAACATCCGGAGCCTCTGGCTTGTAATCGTGCCAAAGAATGACGCCTCCTTTTTTTAACATAGAAAAAGCCTTTCTCGAATCACTCATGACATAAGACCTTGTATGTGCCCCATCAATCAGAATCAGATCAAATGAGTTCTTGAACTTCGTCTCGTCGAATTGCTTACTATCCGAAAATATCTGTTCAATCTTTTCAGATGTAGATAGATCACTATAATAAAAAGTATCGAATTTAGCTTCTTCCTTTGCAATGTTTTCGTGCAAACGATCATCATCGTTTTCAAAACTAAGTTCCTCTAATTGGGATGGGTGAATAGTAAGGGTATATACGCGACCTTCCTTTGGTAAATTCATTCCCATTATATGGGACGTTTTCCCGCTACAGGTGCCAAATTCAAAGATACGTTTTGAAAACTTTGCGAGTGCGGCAACCACCCAAGTTTCTCTATCACTGAGTGACGCCTCTACACCCTCTCCTCCGATGAAGTACACGGCCGAATTTGGGTTAGGGCCCAAGTGATCTTGTGCAAAACAGGGATGAACGTCTTCCAACTGACATTTTTGAATAGGATACGATTTGAAAGTAAATGACCGTTTTTGCCGTCGTCTAAATTTTAACAACCGTTTAGCACAAAGATATAATGCTAGAGCACTAAGAACATTTGATACTATAAAAATATAAAAAATATCGTGCGACATGATTGAGGTTTAACCATTCCAATTGTTTTGAAGTTTAGGAAACTCGTTTCAATATCAACACAACTATTTTATTTCAATGTCTTAAATAATCTAACTAAAATTCTCCAAACTCATAAGAAAACTTTGTCTATTCTCGGATCGCGAAATCGCATATAACTTTACCCCTGGTATTAATTCATATTAAGGAAAGACCTCAAATGTCCGAATATAAAGAGCGGCTACTTATAATTGGTTCTGGCGCAGCGGGTCTTACAGCAGCTATTTACACAGCCCGCGCTAACATTGACCCTCTTCTCGTTAAAGGATTACAGCCAGGGGGTCAGATGACCATCACAACCGACGTCGAAAATTACCCTGGCTTTGCGGACGTAATACAAGGTCCTTGGCTAATGGAACAAATGGAGGCTCAGGCGCGGCAGGTTGGAACACGGATGGTTGAAGATATAATAACATCAATTGATACAAGCCAACGCCCATTTCATCTAAAAGGCGATACAGGAGACGACTATTATGCCTACGCTGTTATTGTTGCTACGGGAGCTCAAGCTAGATGGCTAGGTCTTGAAAGTGAGGCACGGTTAAATGGAAAAGGTGTATCTGCCTGCGCAACTTGTGATGGCTTTTTCTTCAGAGGCCAGGAAGTTGCAGTAGTTGGAGGAGGGAACACAGCAGTTGAAGAAGCCTTATATTTATCCAATTTAGCATCTAAAGTAACCCTCATACACCGCCGCGAACAACTACGGGCAGAAAAAATTTTACAAGATAGGCTTTTTAGAAAAGAAAATATTGATATCATTTGGAATAGCGAAGTCACCGAAATCTGTGGCGATGATGCTGTAGAAAGTGTGAAGATTGTTAATTCTGAAACAAACGAAGTTAAAGAATTACGTGCAGAAGGTTGCTTCGTTGCAATAGGTCACGATCCAGCAACCTCAGTTTTTCGAGGACAAGTGGGAATGGATGAAGATGGCTACATTGTTGTAGAACCAGGTACTACGCGGACTAATAAACCTGGGCTTTTTGCGGCAGGAGATTGCGTGGATCGTGTTTATCGACAAGCCGTTACAGCAGCGGGCCTGGGCTGCATGTCTGCCCTTGAGGTAGAGAAATATCTGGCTGATTTAGAAATTTGACAAAGTGAAAATTAATTCCCGTTATGCCCCCTGTACTTCACTCAGTAACAAACTATATCCATGCCTTACGTTTGGACTCATGGAACTAAAGTAAGAGGTATTTCCGATGGACTGGGACAAACTTCGAGTCTTCCAAGCTGCAGCTGAAGCTGGAAGTTTTACGCATGCTGGTGAACGTCTTCATCTCAGTCAATCGGCTGTGAGTCGTCAAATTAGTTCTTTAGAGGAAAGTCTCAACGTTGCACTATTTCACAGACACGCACGTGGGTTAATCCTTACCGAGCAAGGGGAGGTTTTATTATCAACAACCAAAGACGTCTTTACAAAACTATCTGCGACCGAAGCATTAATAAGTGAGGGCCGAGAGCGACCAAAAGGGAATTTAAGGGTCACCACAACGGTAGCTTTTGGATCTACATGGTTAGCTTCCCGTATTGGACGTTTTATAGATTTGTACCCAGAAGTTGACGTTACCCTTCTAATTAATGACTATGAACTCGACCTATCTATGCGAGAAGCTGACGTAGCGGTACGACTAACACCTCCCAAACAAGCCGATCTAATACAACGGCTTTTAAAAACAATACGGTTCCACCTTTATGCCTCTCCCCGCTATGTAGAGAGCCGCGGCATACCAAAAAGTATTACCGACTTTAATGAGCATAGAATGGTGGTATATGGGGAAAATGTAAACTTGCCGTATAACGATGTGAACTGGTTATTGGACCTATTGAAAAAAAGTAATGCAGAGCAAAAGCAAAAAATTATCCGTGTAAATAATGTTTATGGAATATTCCGAGCAGTTCAAGGTGGAGTCGGAATAGCAGCACTTCCGGACTATTTAGCAGCAGAAGACCCTAACCTTCTCCGCATATTACCCGATATAGAAGGCCCACCAACACCAGCCTTTTTTGTTTATCCAGAGGAATTAAGGAACTCTAAGAGAATAGCTGTGCTAAGGGACTTTCTAATACAAGAAGTCGCAAAAACCACTTTTTAAGTTACTTATGCAATTTGCGCATGGCCGAATTGCTTTATTAGCTATAGTTACCGGGTTTGCGATGGTTTATTTGTATACTGGTATTTTGATTATTCTTGGAGTCGCAACTTTCAAGGATCAAAATCCTCCCTGTTTAAAGACCGGCTGCTTTGCAGCCGGTCTCATCATTCCTAGTCTAAGATGACATGAGGAACAAATCTCGATGTATCCTTTGTTATTGGGGTATCATCTTCTCGCAAGCATAATCCAGACGCTTGACTAGCCACCATCCACGCCCCAACGACGGTATGATTGGATTGAAATACTGGGAGGGGTTCTAGTGCCTGTAAGATATATCCTTCTTCTCCATACGGCCCGCCAACTGAGTCTCTCAATCCATCACAACTAAAAATTTCCACATTTGCTCCTTCCCTAGAAAAGAGTGGCTTTTTCACATAACCCTTGGTGAAATCCGCAGCACGCCGATCTTGCGGAAAAAAGGCGGGCAGAAGATTAGGATGATTTTCAAAATTGTCCCAAAGTAGAGCTAACAAACCTTTATTGGACAATATCATTTTCCATGCTGGTTCAATAACTTGGATCTCTGTATTCCTAACCCCTGCACTAAACTCATCCTTGACAAGCCATTCCCACGGGTAGAGCTTGAATAAAGCTGAAATATCTTCATCATCAAGATCAACCAATACGCCAGAATCATCTTGGCCAATATCTTCGAGATAGATAAAGTTAGTTTCGATACCAGCCTGTATAGCGCACTCTTCAAGGTACCTTACCGTCGCTTCATCTTCCGCATACCCCTTGCATGAGGTCAGATGAAGTTTTGAGTTAATACCAAAATTTTTAAGGGCTTCAACTAATCTTTCATGTAAAGAGTTAAATTGATCACAGCCACTCGGAATAATGTTTGCCTGTATGGCTTGCTCTAGCCAAATCCATTGGAATACTGCGCTTTCGTATAAAGCGGTAGGGGTATCAGCATTATACTCAAGCAACTTTGCCGGAGACTTGCCGTTGTAAGATAAATCAAATCGTCCATATAGATTTTTTTCTTTGTTTATCCAGCTATTTCTAATGTAATCCCAGAAGTTCTCAGGGATAGACAACTTCAATAACATTTCTTCTTTTTGGATCGCCTGGTCAACGATCTCGAAGCACATTTGTTCCAATTCGTTACAAGGGTCCTCTATATCATCTTCAATTTGTCTTAGCGTAAACCGGTAGCATGCTGCCTCAAACCAGTAAGCCGCTCCATACATACTATGGAAATTGAATCCAAGTGAGTCAGCTTGTGACTTCCAGTCTTCTCGCTCTTTTATTATCTGACGCCGCATATTTTAATTACCCACCAAAGCTGCGAAAGCCTCCAAATCGGCGAAATTTCCCTGCAGTAGAAAAGCGTGTGCCTACAGACCTAGCGGCTGCCCCGAATCCTCCCCGTCTTATAGTTCTTGTTTTTGTAGATGGCGTGCGAGTTAGTCCTTTAGCAACCCGCGTTATACCACTTTTGCTGCTTACTTTTTGGTTGTCCCCTGTCCTAAAATTTTTTAGATCATCCATAGACCTATATAATGGTTGAGGCATCATTCCTCGTCCACCAGTCAGCATACTTCCCATCATATATCCCATCATCATTGGCATAAACACGGACCCACCAGTTGTTGTTCTCTGTGGAGCCATCTCACATTTATCTTCGCCAAAATCTCGTTCACAGTCGGTAACAGAGATGTACTTTGGAGATACTCTTATGTGCTCAGAGCGAGCAAGTCGTTCACTCTTGCTACATTCTTCTTTACTAAAAATTGATTGATTTGAGCATTGCTCCAAACTTTCAAAAATGCCAACTTCTTGTGACCGCTCGCAAGCTATGAGAGTTAATGCACTCGCGCTCATAATGGACAATTTCAAAATTCGAGTTCGTTTCATACAGTTCCCCTCTCGCTCTTTTTAGTTAAAAGAAAAGGTATTTGCAAATTTCTAATCTAATTCAAACTTATTGCCTGAGATCTTTTATTCTAGCTGAGTATACAATTAAGTTTCCAAAGACGTACGATCGAATCCGGCTATAGTTTTGTAATTATTCGCAATCAATTCAAGTTCATCACGTTTTATTATGTCTTCAATTTCGTCAAATGGCTTATCACCTGTCCTATCATAGACTTCTTTTAATATAGCATCAGGAGGCACTGTTCTGTTCGCGTGGACTACTTCTGTCGTTCTAGGTCGCCGCTCGTGCTCATAGAGCTCCAGCGCCTCTTGATGCATTACTTTTGATGATAGCCGCTTGGCTAAATCAACCGCATCCAATATCGCTTGTCCTGCACCATTGGAGCCTCTTGGGTACATCGGGTGCGCAGCATCACCTAATAGCGTAACACGTTCTTTAGTCCATTTTGCTAGAGGGTTTCGATCAACCATAGGATATTCAAAAATAAATTCTGCCCGTTTGATCATTGCGGGTATATCGAGCCAATTAAAATTCATCTCATCACACGACCAAATAAAGTCCTTTAGTTCTCCCGGTTTCCCCCAATCTCCTTCCCCCTTTTGCGAGGAACAATAAAATTCGCATAGCCAATTTATTAACTGATTACCATCAACATCTGCTTTTTCAATTGGATAGGCAATCACCTTTCCCGTCTGCAGCCAACCCGCGTAAATCATTGTCGCACCAGTCAAAAACCCCGGCCATTTTGTTACACCTCGCCACATTGTTATACCAGAGTAAACAAGTGGATCATTTTTTGGATTGAGCTTTCTACGAACTGTCGAATGGATACCATCACAACCGATTAGAACGTCTCCCAAAACCTTGACTTGTGATGTTTTGTCCGCAGCGATTTCAAAAATAGCTTGCACTTCAGTTTCTGTTTGTTTGAGATCAATTAAACGATGATTGGTGACGACAGCTTCATGACCCAATCTTTGTATTACCGCTTCCAATAAAATAGATTGTAGTACTCCTCTATGGATTGAGTATTGTGGCCATTCATAGCCACCGAACCTACCGCGATTATCCGTAAATATATGTTGACCAAACCTATTAAAAAATTGGACTTCCTGTGTTTCTACACTATTCAGGGCTATATCCTGCTCTAAACCTAAGTGGCAAAGCTCCCGCATAGCATGAGGTAAAATGTTGATGCCAACCCCTAGTGACTTAATTTTTGGAACAGCCTCGTAAATCCGCGAAGCAACCCCCAGGCTATGCAACTTTAAGGCAAGTGTCAGCCCACCGATTCCCGCCCCTATTATTAGAACCACTTTAATCTCTCCCTAAAATAAGCCGATAGAAATAACGCATGGCTTTGTAATACTCTAATTCAACTTGATATTATTTCCCGAAAATAAAAATCTATTCCCTTTTCCACATCCCATTGTCTTTTGTAACCTAGTGACACTTCCTCAAAACGACAACCGTCTATGAAATCCGTTCTCCTTGTATGCAAATGTCCACTGACTACTACTGCGGCATTATATTTTTTGTGCCAACTTTGCGTCAACTTGGTGCCGCACCAGGGAGTGAAGCGAGGTAACCGCGGTAAATAAATCAAGTCCGATCTCAATGGCCAGTGATTAATTAATATTGTTTTATAATGGCGCGGAATAGACTCAAGGCGTTTTTCCGCCTCTGCACAACGCGCCCAGCACCACTCTTCTTTGCTGTTGTACGGTTCGCAGTGTAGACGCAGTTCATCAGTGCATTCCGCATGTATCTGCCTGACCCATTTACGCAAATTTTCCCGAGCTATATCATCAGGCCGAAGCGAGTAATCATAAAGTAAAAATAAAGGTGCTATTATATAGTTATCGTTATCTTCAGAGCCAGGCCATTCTAAATACTCATCTTCGGGAGTCACAACCCCGTGTGCCCTAGCAATATCCACAAGACACTCGTATCTTCTCAAACCACGTTGAGTTATTTCAGAGCACCCAGCAGGCTCCGTCCAGAGCTCGTGATTACCAGGGACCCAAATAAGTTTAGCAAACTTACTCGCAAGAATTTCAAGTGAGGCTGCGAAAAATTCAGTATTTTCTGCTATATCACCCGCCAAAATTAACCAATCGTTTAGATGATTAGCTATTTTTTTCACAGGATCAAGCGAGACTAGTTTTGAAAGATGTAAATCACTTATTGCGAGAAGTCGCATCGGGAAACTATAAGCTCCTGTTCCATTAAAATTTGATCACTAAATTCATAACATATTGTTATCATTTAAATCATAACTCATTTTACTGTCGGCCCTGTTTGTAACTAGAATACTTGCGCGATTTGTCGCATCAGCGTAAGTTCTTTCAAATATTTTGTTACTCAATCTAGGATAAATAATGAACATTCTTGCTTCTCGTCTCAACAGAATACAACCATCGCCAACAATTGCAATGAGCATCAAAGCCCGCGAACTTAAGGCTGAAGGAAAAGATATTATAGAATTAGCTGCTGGCGAACCGGATTTTCCAACACCTTCTCATATAATAGAGGCGGCTG
>NZGS01000022.1 GCA_002690995.1 Rhodospirillaceae bacterium | reverse complement strand
CGGATTAACTAAAAAGGAAAGAGAGATGAAAAAACACAACCCTAAAATTATAGGTATCGATAGCGAAAATGCTGGATTTAGCGTCAGCTTCCCTAATGGCTTTAATGAGAATCCATTAATTAATATTACTGGCATTCATTTTGATTGCGATGGAGAGTCTGCGATTTATGGAGCGTTGCAAGCTTGTGCTAATTACATTGAATCTCAAATTGAGAGAATGAAAAGCACACCTCAGACGAGCATATCATTGGATGAATTTACCAATGATAAGGGAAAGGTAAATCTAATCTCTGTCGATGGTGTAGTTAAGAAGATCTAAGTGCAATCATCAAGCCGTGTGCAAGGCGGCTTCATTGGTTTTACTTTTCGCCCCACCGCAACATAAGGGTTCTTTTTGCACTAACCGTAGCTTTGGGGCTTTTTAATTGGAGATATTTGATTATGAAAGCATTATTTGAAGTTGGAGAAGAAGTCATTCTTGTTAGTAAAAATTATCCTGAATTCAACGGTGAGTATATTATTGAGAGCTTCATGAAAGCAGGAACTAAATGCAATTGCCAATGCGGTAAAGAGTGGCAATGGAATGAGAATGTTTATGTTATAAATGCAAATTTTTCCATTAAGCAAGCATGTGGCTGCACCACAACTGGAGAGGCACTAGAAAGCTCTCTTCGCAAAAAGCACAAGGGCAGTGACTTCTCATTCGATGAAATGATGAAGGAAATCAAGTCAAAAAAGCAAATTGAGGTCTAGAGAAATGAATCTAGTAATTCTATTCAACAGCGTACTACCAAAGCTCGAAGAGTTTCAGGTAGTAGCTAGCAATCACAAGATGCACAAAGGTATTCCAGACGATAACCCGCATTGTTATCCTGGTGCGTTTGCTTGTATGCAGTCGCTACTTAGTTTTAATAAACCAACGGATGCGCAAGCAAAAGATTTGCTGATATTCGTTAACCGACACACAGACGTCGAAACTTTGCAGGTAGAGGATTTACTAGATTACTTTGCAGAAGTGCACGACATTAACTATTCAATGGGAGAGATTTAGATGAGACTAAGAGAAACTAAGCGTGCATATGGGGGTGTGGTTTATGATTTGGTATCTACTGGGAATAATACACGCCGCTTTAATGCTAGCGGTAAATCTAAGCGCAATTAACTTTTCCGGATAAAGCAAAGCCCTCAATCGCGAGGGCTTTTTCTATTCTGTTAGGTCGCCAAGTTGGCCGTTGTTTTCTACATCAAGGTAATCTTCACCGGACTGATACGATGGAGTCCATGCACCAGTTGAGCAACCTGTACCGTTTGGCATGTATGGATTGCTTACCCTCTGAATTGGATTAGCCACGAATAACGCAACGTAAGCGTCGTGAGCGATATTTTTTAGTGATGGTGGTGGCATCATACCAATTGAGTTACAACCGAACACAGCGAGATTTGAGGCGACCGCTGCCATGTCGTCGACAACGATACCGGATTCATCACTGGCATCTGGATACATAATATCTTCAGCTTGCTTAAAGCCAATGCTAAGGCCTTTGTTGGTCCAGCTCATTACCATCATTTCAAGGAAGCGCAGAAACTTGGAATTTGTATCCGGTGATGCAGAAGTTAGAGCGCCATTAATCGCTAGCATGTCTAGAGCTGTTTTTACAATCTCACCCTTCGTTACCATCTTGTAGCTCCTTCAGTTGCTTCTCAAGCGTTGCGATAGATGAACGGCCGCCAGCTTTACCACCTAAAGCCCTAATCTTTGCTCGAAGTTCAGATTCGTAGTCGCTGCCTACTTCTTCATATTCCGCTTCTAGTGCAAAGCAGTCTTCAAGGTTGGAATACCAGCCTTTAGAAATGTAACCATCAAACTCTTTGTTTGATACAGACTTAACAGTGTAGTTGCGACCTTGATTATCTTTCCAGTCACCGCCCTGCTTAAATACGTTCTTCATGCTTACCCCTAAGTAAAAAGGGCGACCTAAGCCGCCCTGTTTTATTATGCTTGTTTGTCGAGAATGATACCAACTTGAGAAGGCAGCCACACTTCAACGTCGAAGTACATAACCGCCTTCATTAGCATTACCTCTAGGTCTGGATCGTACCAGTAAGTAAAGCGCATCGGGATGCCCTGCTCCGTTACTGCATCAACCTTATCAACGCCACCACCCTCTACAGGTAGGTTGCCTGGGATAATCTTGATTGAATCAGCAGCCCAGAACACTGAAGGGTTATTAGCCTTGATGTTCAGGAATGAGATTGCAGCAGAATCCGCAGCTTCAGCCGAACAGTTACGGTATGGACCATCAACGATAATTGCAGGAGAGATAGTAGCCACGGTGCCACTCTTAACTGCCATAACAGTAAACGTCATTAGCTCGCTAGTGTCTTCGCGTACTTCTGGGTTTAGACGGTTAACGCCAGCAATAGTGAACTTGTCACCAGCTTTTAGACCAGCAGTAGCAGACACAGTAAGATCCATTACACGGTTATCAATGTAATTGTCGTTAGCATCTTTGGTTGCAACAGTGTGCTTTTGCGCACCAGTCACAGTAACACCAGCAGCGGCCTGAGCACCAAGAGTTAGTCGGTAGTCAGCACGAGTAGCTTTATCGAAGCCGCCAATCTGGTTAGGAATGATTGAGCGCTCGTAAGCTGTTTGTGGTAGACCGCCGTGGTACTGGTTAAGCGCAAGCTTATCACTTAGGTCTTTGTAGTGAGGCAAAGACAGGTGAAGGTTAGATGCATAACCACCTAGGCCAGCGTCAAGCATTAGAACTTCAGCGGCAGAAGCATCTGATTGCTCAATGCCAGCAGCAGAAGTGACAACCATGTTTGCGCTAGTTATTGCCTTCATGTATGCGTAAGTATCAGCTTTGTTTCGTAGTTCGCGAGCAAAGCCTTTAACCGCCATTTCACGAAGGCGCGGGTCACGTAGCTCTTTAGTTTTAATCGCAGTCTTGATGTAAAGCGACTTGTTACGACGAATTGGAATCAATCGGTCAGTAAGTGCTTGTGCATCTGTGTTGTCAGCCTTTGAAACGTAACCGTCTTGAGCTTCAAAACGGAAATCTTCCGGCAAGTATTCAACATCATCATAACGCTGACCATCAACGTCAGACATTGCGAAAGTTGGTAGTGATTTAGAGAAGCCTGCCGCCTGGTTTGTTTCTTCAACAACCTGGTCAACAAGCGTGTGTACGTCTTTCAACAAGCTATTATCTGGAGCTGCCATTTTCGTTTACCTTTTATTGTGCTTTAGCTGCTTTCTGTGCAGCCTTGTAAGCGTTGTAATTAGCGATTGAACCATCTTTAATCCAAGCGTCTTTAGCTTTCTCAACCGCCGCTTGCAAATTATCAATTCGACCGCCGTTAGGGATAGTCGGTTCTGGTTGCGTATCGATAGGTTTTCGGGACTGTAGTCGAACTTTATTTTCAGCCTTCGCAAGAACTTCCGCTAGGGCCGCATAGCTTTGTTTTGCATATGCGTCATTGATTTCTCGAACCAACGAAGGGTTCTTATTCAAACCAACAAATGCCTTTGCAACGTCAACGCCCTTTTGTTTTGCAATTGATGTTAAGTGAGAGATATTCTGCTCACCGCCACCGTATTGCTTGAACTGCTCGACTAAGTTTTCCTTTTGCTTTGCGTAGTCTGGAACTAACTTAGTTAGCTTTTCCTCGCTTAGCTCAAGATAAACCTGCTCATCTACGCTATTTTGAAACGCTTGGTTTGGACTTGGTTGTTCGTCTTGCTTCTGTGCTTTGGCGTTTCGACCTTCCCATTCATCAAGCGCGGAATAGAAGTCTTCTTTGCTATCAAAATCGTAAGGATCTGGGCGCGGGCCTTTCTCAATCGCGTTAACACGCGCTGAAACTTCAGCAAGCTCTTTCTCTAAAGCAATGCGCTTGTCGCGCTCCTCTTTGCGCTGGCGGTCTTTCTTAATGATCGCAGCTCGAAGTTTTGCTTCCTCGTCTAAACCATCTTTAGGCTCTTCTGTTTGGTCGCCTTCAGCTTCAATGACAAGCTCCATTTCTTCAGTACCACCCTGTGGCGGGTTGTTTTCCTCTAACTCTGGCGCCACACCGTTGTTAGGTTGATCAATTTCGCTTTGCATTTCTGCCATATTTTCCAAAGAATCCGACATATAAACCTCGTCTATCGGTGAACGAAAATCCCGTTAAGGGAACGGGAACCCATGCAGTGATTATACATCACAAGATTTTGTTCTTGCAAATAGCGCAATTACATCCGCATTGATTGCGCATTTTGCATCATGCCCATTGCTTTCATTCGAGAGTCGAACTGCTTAATGCTGATATCAGCACCAGCCTTCTCAGCCTTGATCATTACATCCATGCGTTTTGTTTGGGCGTTCATCATGTCAACTTGTTTATCCATGACTGACGCCTGAGCTTCCATCATCTGTGCATTTGCTGCAATGGTCATAGGGTCTTGCTGACTCTGTGCTGCTTGCTGCATCTGCATCATCTTCATTTGGATGTACTGCGCCTCTTCCTCATTCTGTGGCTCATAAGGGAATCCCGATTGAATGATGATATCCAACGGAGCATAGCGAGAGATTGTTTCAATCATTGGGTTAGAGTCTTTGTTTAGCAGCTTCATGTTTTCGTAAGCAATGACTTGACCTGCTCCGGTATCGCTACCAACCGCCGACATAAGCTCAAGGTTAGATTGAATCTTAGCTTCGATCGTATCCTTGTAAGCTTCACCCTTCTTCACTTGAACCGTGTAAAGGCCGCGTGGGTTGTTCTTGTAGTTGCCGTAGTTACCATCTGCATCAGTGTCTAGCTCAAGAGTAGTCACGTTCGTGTAGTCGCCATTCTCTTCCTGCACTCGTATTACCATAGAGTTAGTGAAGTAAAGCTTCTGCGCTGCCGGAATCCATGCCTCACACTCTGCACGTTTAGCGAAGATAGTGTTCTTCACTAATGGAAGGTAAGCATCATCAGCTCGATCGTTTACTGCCTGGATAGCTTGCCCGCTTGTATTTGCTGGAGTCGTTGTTTGTCCTGTGCTATTTGACTGCATCAAGTTTTGCTCAAGGAACTGACCTACAGCGGCGTGACCTGTGCCTAGTTGTGGTGGTTGTAGCATTGCTATAGGGCCTGAAGCCATGATATTGCCATTATCATCTTTCAGTGGGTCGGCAAATAGGTAAGGCGTATCATCAACGTTAGCTCTAGCCCATGAACTTGCATATTTCGCGACCTGAGTAGGTGCAAAGATAGGCTTCTGAACTGGCGACTCGTTAAGAATGCTCATCATGTTAGAGGCGTAAAGGTTGTGGAACATCTCTGCGTCTAGCTGCTTGCGCACTTCACCACAATAGAACTCCTGCCCGTTAATAGTCGTATAGTAACCGTATCGAGGGAAGATAGGCACGCGTTTAAATGGAGTTCGTTGTGGCTTGGTTAGGTACTTCTCACCATCTGCTAGGGCGTACTCAACGTATTTAATCTTGCGCTTAGTTGTCGGAGCTTCTTCTCCAATCTCTTCGGCATAAATCTCACGAATCTCCTTTAGGTCTTCGCGAGTGTATGAGTTACCAGCTTCGTCTTTAATGCCATCTCCAGCAGTGATTTTAATGCCGTTCAACATGGTAAAGTCGTAAACCGTCAGAGTCTTCTCAATAACTTCATAGTAGTGAGCAAGGTAAATATCTTTCTCTGTCTGTCGCTCAACTGCATTGTTAATAACTCTATGGTGAGTGTTAGCGTTGAAGAATGAAACGATATCTACCCCAAACTCTTCCTCACGGGCTTTACGGTTGGTGCGGATAATATGCCAACCCCAACGAGAGTCAGCCTTATCTTTGCGGTTAGAGCCAGCATCAAGGAAAACAGAAGTACATGCAGAATTAATAGCTTCAGCACATAGATACTGTCTATCTGGGTCTGGGTTTTCTTCATCTTCGTACTTAGCAACCCACTTAGTCGCACCAAAACCACCAACGCAAGCCTCCATAGTTGCAATTTCGCTGGCCTCTGGGCCGTCGCTGTTCTGCCAGTCATTGCGGTATTTACGCTGTAATAACTCCGCGCCGTCATCCGTTGCTTCGTGTGAATTAGATACGATTACTGCATTAAGCTCCATGTCATTAATATCTGAAGCAATGCGGTTGATAGAGCGCCACAACTTATTAAACTGAGGCTTTGGTTTGTTCTTGAACTTATCCCCGTAGGCACCTTCCCAAAAGTTAATATAAAACCGCTCCATATCCTTTAGGCAGTTGTCTCTATTTTCTGTGTCAGACGACGAGTCTCTAAAGTTGAGCGTCATCTCTTCATGTTTAATCATTATTACCAACTCCTAGAACTCATGGCATGAAGCGCGTTAATGTCTATTTCTTCTTCAATCATTTTAACATGTAACCTTTCGCTCATCATAACGGCGTCGGCAAGGTTTGGAGAGCGCACTTTAAACTTCTCTCTCATTTCCTTCTTTGTGTACATCTCAAATATAGTACTTGGCTTGATTGGCAGTCGGCATAATTCAGACCTCAATCCGGTTAAGTTTTCACATTCTGAGCTAAAAGATATTAAAAGAGAAGGATCGCAAAATATGTTTTTCTCTACAGCCAGGTAGGTTCTATAAACCCTGTCACGCAAAGATAGATAACATTGAGCCCTAAGATTTTTGCAAACCTCTTTATTTTTTTTCTCTTTCTGTATGTTTTGAGCGCCTGAAGGTTCATATACTGAATCAGGCCTATCAACTCCGCTTGCACCATTGAATTGATAAACCCCAACTCTTTTATCTCCGAGTGCGTTATTAACATCTCGCTTCAAAGTAACGCCCATTCCGCCAACGTCCCACTCGTATTGATCGGAACCTTCATTGATTGCAATTCCTAGCGCCCAGTCACTACCTTCGTTTACGTCAATATCATTTCGCTGTGTAATGTTAGTAATCACGTTACCCTTTCGAACACAAACAGCTTTAGGGTCATTACCTAAATCTGACGGGTCATGCGTTACCTTAACGATGCCGTAAGGCTTAAAGCCTAACTTATCGTGAGCGTCGATACATGCGTCAAACCATTCGGCTTTAATTAGCGCGTTTTCAATCTCGTCATTAAATCCACCTTCCCAGATCCAATCGTAAGTGGTTCTAGGTAGGTTTTTCTTGTCGAATTGCCTTTCATCCTCTAGGCCAGATTCGCCAAACCAAGGATTATCAGACCAGTTCATGCGAATAATAAGATGCATGTCATCTTCGTAAATGCCATTAGCATCTATCTCATCTTTAAACGGGACTATAAAGCGCTGACTGAATGGGTCTTCACTTGATGCGGGGTTAGCGCAGAAAGTCATGCTTACCGATGTTAAATCAACCTCATCGCCGCCAACCTCTTTAAGTTGGCCGGGAAGTCCTTTCTTTGGCTTCTTACGTGCGGTAGGGGTTAACACTCTAAGGGACTTTGCCGAAAGGAATTGCGCTTCCTCAACCCACCAATCAAGAAAACCAAAAGCAGACTTAACCGACTCTGGGTTTCGGGACAAACCCATAAATCTAGCCATAGACGAATTGTGAGTGAATCGAATTGTCTTGTCGGTAACATCTACACCATCAAGCTCAAGCCGTTTAATCTCATCACTTAGAAGCGCATGAACAGAGTCTTGTATGGACGCCTGAAACTCACGAATGCACATAAGGTTCTTTCCCTGGTCGTGCATCATGATAGCACCATGACCACCCTTACCAAGAGACTTACCAGAACCGCGACCACCAATGAGAATATTAAAACGCTTAGGTCGAAGGAATAGCGGCTCTAGGCATTCGGCAAAGTATGCGGTTGGCTCTTTAGCAGTAGGCTCCCACTTTCCATTTAGCAGTGCGTATGACCTAGTTAGCTGTAGCGTGACGGGGGATACAAAGCCGATAACTGTTGATTCGTATTCTACAGAGTTATAAACAGCAACCTCCTCAAGCCTCTTGAGTCTATTATGTAAAGCGCTAGCCATCTTGATTTTCCTCTAGAGCCTTAATTCTATCCTCAAGTTCTGTGATTTCCTTAATCTTTAGCGCGTTTGTTATTGCATTAACCATCAACACCCCAACATCCGGCGGAATATCACCTTCACTTATTGCAAATAGTATTTCGTTTGCCTGGTCGCTCAATGGTTTTGATTTATCAAGATTGAACTTTACTGGCTCCATAGTTGACTTAACAGAAGCCCAACCCTTATCGAGCAATGCCTTTAAAAGCATAGCTCCGTTCTGGTCGTCTGGATTAACAGCCCTGGCAAGAATATGCCCAAAAAATGCCTTCTCACAATCATCCTTAGAGCTATCAGGAGACATTCTAAGAAGCGATTCTTCTTGTATTGCTTCTAGTATTAAAGTGCGCTTACTTTTCCCTCTGCGCTTATCTGGCTGCATCCCTTCGCTAAATGTAGTGGAAGACTTTGCCATTCCCGTATATCACCCGTATTAGTTAACATCACTAAATTATATCTTAATCCCCTAGATACGACAAAAGCCCCCGAAGGAGCTTTGTTTTTATGGGTTCATTGCGCTTTTAATTAGTACATTAAGCGCTTCATCGCTAATATTTATTGATACGCTATGGTCTTTCCCTATTCCAACAACAAAGCAACTATGTGGCGAACAGTAAGTTACATTGTTTGGCGATATTGTTGAATCTGACCTTGAAAGCAATTCTCTCAATAACTCTTCTTTGGTGAAATTACTTATTTCCATACCCTACCCCTTACCATTCACAAGTCTAAAATCAAGGCTGTGAAGTTTAGCTGCGAGCTTCCTAACATCTCTATCAAGGTCTCTACCCCATAGCTTTGCTGTCATTTCTTCTATCTCTAACTCACGCTCCGTTGCCTCGATGCGGCGGTATAGTCGGTAAAGGTAAGTTAGAACGTCCGGCGCGTTTTCAATCTTAATGTAGGAATCATGGCTAATGTTGGTAAATAGCTCACCATCCTCCCAAGCTGCAACTGCTTCTGATGCCTTCTCAAACGTTACCTTCTCATAGCGGTATGTGTTGGTTTCTTCTAGTGCTTTAGCTTTAATGACGTAATATTTATCATCGTCATCATAAGGCACATTGCATTCTGAACCCAAACCAGAACCAACAGTTGTTGGAGTGATCGCACCCTCGGTAACATACATATCACCCTCAACGAACTTATGGCCATCCTCAAGAAACTGCTTTACTGTCATGCAGTGCTTTTTAGGATTTGCCAAGTTATTTTCGCTGCCAGTTCTGTATTTTAAATTCGTAAATACTTCTTCCAGTGCGCCATCAAGATACCAGTAAATCTCACTATCTGGGTTAGCAATCTTAGCCGCTTGGTATGTTGGGTATGTGTTCATCTCTCTATTCCTTATTTGTTTAGTAGTTTTCTTAGGTTTTGCTTGGACTTTAAAAACTCATTCCTATCCTGATGTTTATCAAACATCATTTGTGTTATTAGGTGCAGCGAGTCAATTAACAACAGGGACGCCTCCCTAATCTCTGCGTTCTCTTGCTCTAGTTGGTCGATGTGGGTTAGTAAGTTGTTCCAATCCTCGACAGTCGGATTAACTCGACCACCTGTTGCGATTCTGTTTCTAATGGCAATATCTTGCACATCAATGAAGTTACTCATTGTTACTCTCCTTGCTCTGGTAAGCCCTTAATCATGTCTTCAAGGCGTTGCTTTTGTTTTTCTGTGCCGTTGGTGTTTCGGTGATACCAGTCTTGTGAGCGCCCCCATCGAGAGAGCGCATCTTCAACAGACCAGCCTTTCAAGTGTATTGATGCTGTGAACTGCTTTTTATTCATCAGTCACCTCGTAACCCATCTCCTCTAGGAAGCTGATTATCTCATCGATATCTAGGTGCTCCAGAACATTATTAATACCGACCTCTTCTAAGATTTCATCAAAGTCAGCATCCTTAACTGTCACATCAATTGAAGGGCCATAGTTGTAGTCAACATTTAATGAAGAAGCGTTGAAGTTGATATCTACTTTCATAATTCATCTCTCTATTTGATTGTTATCCCCATCGGATAAAGCCCTATTAGCTACTTATTTTAATTAAGCATAATGAAATAAATCGATTGATATCTTTATATTGATGAGTAAAAGCGATTGTTTAGGTCAAAAAAACCCTCCGGTGAGGAGGGTGAGCAATCAATAGGTTGTAGAGATGAACACAAGAGTGATTGTGTTTGGTTGGTATAACCCATTATCCATATAAAGAAAAAGCCCCGCCTAGGGGCTAAACCGGAAGGGCGCTGATGGTAGGAGAGTAAACGCCCGAACTCCGTGTTTATGCTTTCTTAGCTCGCTTACCCTGGCTTTTGCGCTTCTGGTTCTTAGCGACCTTCGATTTACTCATTTGGGATTTGGTCTTTGGTGTTTTGCTAGAGACTTTCTTAGTAGGTCGGCAATAGCCCTTCCCTTTCTTTGAGTCCCCGCACTTCTCACCTGTCTTAGTGTTTTCCCACTTCTCTTTGTCCCATCGCTTCAGGTCTGCACCTTTTTGGCTCTTGTTAACTTTTCCCTTTGCCTTTCGACACTTTGCGACTTGCTGGCTTGCTCTTGCGCTTGGCCACACCTTTACTCTTGCTTTTACCTTTTTTGCGCATGCGTCCAGCTTTTTCTTTGCAGCCATTGCAACAACTCCCTTTCATTTTACCTACCTCAAAACGCCAATAATAAATTTTTGAGTCGGACTTAAATCATCCCAACCTTCCGGCTTTCTGGCCCTACTTGAGTAAGCTGCGCCGTTCTTTGTTTTTTTAGCCTTTACCTTTGAACCTTTTTTGATTCCTTTCATTTCTCACCTATTTCATTGATTTCTTGCCTTTACACCTCCAACGCTTGCGACTTAGGTCATTAGCGCATGGTGGCTTCTTGCACTTCTTAATTTTTAAAGAACGGGCGCAGTATGCATCACCCTTCTTCGTTCCCGGCTGGACTCTAGCCTTACCGTCTTTCGCCTTTCCTGCTTGGCCGTATGAGCGCTTAACCTTTTCACCAGTCTTTGGGTCTGTGACCATCTTAGCTTTAGCTTTGCCTTTGGCTGGCTTTCCTGTCTTCTTAGTTGGCATTACTTCTTACCTCTCGTTTTCTTGTGGGTAGAAGTTCGGCCACCTCGTTTGGGCTTCTTCTTGCCCGCCTTAGATAGAGCGATAGCAACAGCTTGCTTTTGTGGCTTTCCGGCTTTCATCTCTGTTTTAATGTTGTCAGAGATAACCTTTTTAGACTTTCCTTTCTTTAGTGGCATGGTATGTCCTTATCGTTTCCATAAGTACAGTATACAAAAAAAGCCCAATCCTTCGAGTGGGCCTTTAATCTTATGAGTATCGCTTAGGAGCCTTTCTCTTCGGGCTCCTTTTTGTCTTCTTTAGGTTCTTGATTTTGTTTCTTTTCAAATTCAACATCCTTTGGCATTTCATTTGCTGCGATTTTTTTTGTACGTCGTTCTTGTAGAGGCATTATTCTAGCCCTGTTCGTTTGAGTAAATCTTTGATTTCTTCGTCTGTCTTACCTTCCCGAATCCATTCGAATTTTGCTTTCATGGCACATTCAAATTTTGCCTTCATGGCAATCTCTTCTTTTGCCCTTCGCTTTGCGTCCATGCGATTTATTAGGTTAAAAACCAGACTCATTATGAGTGACAATACTGTGCACACTATACCGATCATGATGGCGTTGTCAGTTATCCAACCAGACAGCGTTACTGTTTCCACTGCCTTGGCGCTAGCTGTCACGATACCACCCCCGGCAGCGGTCGCAGTTGATACGTTTGCTGCTTGACTTGTTGCTGACATATATTCCAACTATCCCGATAAGTATCTGAGCGGATACAGATAGTATACTACAGCCAGAGATTAACAAAATCCAATTGTCACCCGTTGTAAGCCATTCTATCGCATTCATTCCCCCTCTCTTTGCGTAGTGATAGCGCAATTAGCGCAATATCTAAAGCTGGACCAACCTTTCCATACTGATTGTAAATATCATCGTACATTTGACTGGAGAAGCCCACAAAGCCAACGTTAGGCACGACATAGAATAGCATTATATACGTTGAGGTTAAAACAACGCAGAATTGCATGCCACTGCTCAAGTCATTAATTATCATATCAAGCATAAGAAACAACATAATCAAAGCGCCTACAATGCCTAGCAATATGTGCCAAGTTCTTTGATATTCGCCTATGTGAGCTTGAGGGATTACCATTTCAATAATTGTCATTGAGTAATCGGCAACAATGTATGACGCGTAAAACATAGCAAAACAAATCACGATCGTGTTTTTACTTACCTTAGCCATTAAAACCAAGATGCCAATTAGCACTATGATATTTACTGGGTTGTTTTGAACTGTTTGCCAAGCAGCTTCTATAAACATGCTTTCCATTTTTTATCCTTATAATTTAAGCCCCGCATATCTAGGCTTATTGTTTATTTTCGCCAGCCTCGTTCGTATAGGTAGTTGGCTAATCTTTTGTTGAATGTACCACCAACATCTAGGAAGTCATCTAGATCTTCTGTCATTCGATTGATAATTAAATCTCGGTTAGGTGACCGCATACACGTAGGCTGCAACTCTTGGCTATCATCACCATCAGTCATTCCGATTTTGATATCATCAACAATCATACCCGAACGCTCAGCAAGACTCTCAACCTGTACGTCTGTTGTTTCAAATTCTGCTTTCTTGCATTTACCACAGTTACCGTTACACATCTCTATTCTCCCCTTGCTTTTAATCAAAAAACTGAACAGACATAGCGCCCATTAGATTGTTCCATTGCGCATCTCGATCTTCTTTCTTTTCGAATTCCCACACTACGCAAACTTGCTCGCCAGAAGTTGCTGATGAAAAGCCAAAGTATATTGAAAAAGGCTTTGTTCCATTTGGATTGTCTTTTTTAAAGTAATCCGTCACCAATTCTGTGTTAACCACACTGTTTGGGTTTAATCTATTTCCAATTAGCATCTCTATTCTCCTAAATAAACAGCGCGAACCAGCTAATAATCATCACGCAAAGTAAAAACTGTGCGATTGTGCATTTACTTGGTGCCAGCTCTTTCAACATATCAACTAGTTCATCAAACTGGCACTTAACATGACACTCGTCTTTCCACTCACTAAACTCAATCGTTTTAGGTTTGTGGTTTGGGTTTACTCCCCATTTGTGTACGTTTTTCATTTAATAGCCCCGTATTTAATTCGGTACTTTAAAGCGATAATTACAGCGTGAGGCGCTTCTGGTTCACTTTTGCGCCACTTTACGATTGATCGCGTTGTTACCTTTAGCCACTCCGCGCACTCGTTGTTTGATAGGTTGGCGGCCTTTTGTAGCCGCCAGAACTCATTACAATTCAATAACAAAACTAGACTCCCAGTGACTTCCGTTAACATCGAATTTGATAGGATTATTGTTTTCGTCACAAGTTAACCACAAGTTTGTGTAAGAGCTGTATCCACGATCCGCAATCCAATCTAAAACATCTTTCTTTGTTGCCGATTGATAACCGTTAGACTCAAAACAATCATCAAGTCTTCTAGACATAGACTCACCAGTGATTGACTTGGCGTTATCAAGTAACCAGTTGATTTTTTTCATTGAGTTTTTGCGAAGTTTGCCAGTCTTAAATGAAGGCGCTTTTAGTGACTTTTTAACTGCCTTTTTTAGAGAGTTAAGTGGTGAAATAACACCTTTTGCTAGGGCTTCTTTAACTTGTGCGTATGTAACTTTAATTTTCATGGAATCTCTCCGGTAAGTGCCAATGCGTTATTGCTTTGGCTTGATATGAATATTATTCGTTTTTGCTTTTATTGTAAAGAACTTTATTCACTTTTTATCAAACAAAAAAGCCCCGTTAGGAGGCTAGTTATTAAATTGATATAGCTATCTTCAAACCCTACTTCTTGATTGAGTTAATAGCACCCAATGCAAAGTAAAACATGATTATGTAGTTGAAAGGCTCAAGAATCAGGTGCTTCATCACCATCTTCATATCCTTGGCAATCATGAGAACTTCAGGATATCCGGTTAGGTTTCCAGCTATGTAAGAAACGATCATTACCATTACGATAATTGACCAAATAAAGGTGACTAGCATGGCAATGAATCGGCGAGCTGGCGATTGATGCTTGGTTGCCTCTTGATACTTCAAAATCCAATCCGCTTTTTCTTTTGCCGTCCAGTCTGTACCAGCAATCTTATCGATAATCTTGGTTGCTGTATTTACTACAGCATCCATGCCAAATAGCGACTTAATGAATGCAATCATACCTGCCATCTCG
>NZGS01000021.1 GCA_002690995.1 Rhodospirillaceae bacterium | reverse complement strand
TAGGCCCTTCGGCGAAGTCTGGTAATAAGAGGTTTTTGTAGACGGAAGGAAAAATTTGTAATGCCAATTTATGAAATTGATGAGCTAATCCCAAGTTTAGCAGATAGTGTCTACGTTGCCGACGCCGCAACAGTGATTGGTAATGCAACGCTATGCGAAGACGTGAGCGTATGGTCAAGTGCAGTCATTCGCGCCGATAATGACTCAATTTTCATTGGAGCAGGCACAAATATTCAGGAGGGGGCTGTTTTGCATGCTGATCCAGACTTTCCTCTTAAGGTTGGCAAGAAAGTAACTATAGGGCATCAAGCAATGTTGCATGGTTGTACAATTGAAGATGGTGCGTTAATAGGCATCCAGGCGGTTGTTTTAAATGGTGCTGTTATCGGAAAAAATTGTTTGGTTGGCGCCGGAGCACTCGTCACAGAAGGAAAGATTTTTCCTGATAACTCTCTCATTCTTGGTTCCCCCGCAAAAGTAGTTCGCGAAGTATCAGAAGATCAATTGCGAATTATGCAACGAGACACATGGGATTATGTTTTGCGTGGACGCCGATACAAAAAGACGCAAAAAAGAATTGGATAGACGCGTCTCAATAAGGGATACTTTTTGAATTGATTAGTCTGTAATTTAAGGGATATGAGCCGATGGACGAGAGTAGAATTCCAATATTAATTGGCAGCGGGCAAGTAACACAACGGGAAAGAGATCCGGCTCTGGGTCTGCCTCCGATCGATCTGACGGCCGCGGCAGTTCAAAAAGCAGCGGATGACAGCGGGGCCGGTTCGTCATTATTACAGTCATTGGATACGATAGTGTTATTGCGCTCTTTTTCTGATACCAGCTGGCGGTTTACGTGTCCATTCGGGACCTATTCAAATCCACCAAAATCTTTAGCTAATCGTGTTGGCGCTGAGAACGCTCGGCGCCTGGTTTATACACACCCAGGTGGAAATATGCCGCAATGGTGTGTGAATAGAATGTTCGAAATGATTACTAAGGGCGAACTAGAAGCAGCTGTAATTGCTGGTGGAGAAGCTTTAGCGACCCAAAAAGGAGCACAGCGCGCAGGTCTCCAATTGGATTGGGGTGAGGATCCCGGAGGGAGTTTTGATATTTGGGGCGTAGAAACTCGAGGTTGGTCCGATATGGAGGATCGCCATAAAATGGCCGGTGCAATATTCGCATATCCTATGATAGAAAATGCTATTCGAGGCAACAGAGGCAGGACTATTGAACAACATGGTTTTGCGATGGGAAAACTTTTTTCTAGATTTGCAAAAGTGGCGGAGAACAATCCACTTGCGGACCGTCGTCAGGGTTTTACGGCTGAGCAGATAGCTTCTGTAAATCCTGATAATCCGTATATTGGTTTTCCTTACACAAAATTGATGAATTCAAACGCCTTTATTGATCAGGCAGCGGCTGTAATATTAACGTCTGCAAAGAAAGCTAGAGAACTGGGCGTTCCCGAAGAAAAATGGGTTTATCTACATGGCTGTGCGGATGCTTATGATCATTGGTATTTAAGCGATCGGATTAATTTTCATTCCTCGCCGGCCATGTCAAAGGTAGCGAGAGAAGCGTTTGAAATGGCTGAATGTTCGCTCGATGACATAGGTGCGCTAGATTTATACAGCTGCTTCCCATCGGCTGTACAAATAGCATGCGACGAAATGGGAATTGATCCAGATGACAAAAGAGGGCTGACCGTAACTGGAGGGTTGCCATATTTTGGAGGGCCTGGAAATAACTATGTCACGCACTCTATTGCTGAAATGATGAATACAGTTAGAAGTAAGCCCGGGAGTAAGGGCTTGGTTACTGCCAATGGCAATTACGTGACTAAACAATCTGCAGGTATCTACTCGACGGAACGGCCTAATAAACCATTCAGGCCAAAAGATCCTAAAATCTATCAGGCAGAAATAGATGCTGAACGCGGTCCAGCTGTAGCAGAAGTTGCAAATGGAAAGGCCGTCATCGAGACTTACACGGTTATGCATGATAGGAAAGGCCCATCATTCGGAATATTATTTGGTAGATTATCCGATAACTCCCGTTTTATTGCCAATACGCCGGCTGACTTAAGCCTCTTGGAAGATATGACAAATAACGACTATCTAGGTGTTGCGGGAACGGTATCTAGTTCGGATGGTATCAACGTTTTTACGCCTGACTAGACAAAGGCCATGGTGGACAAGCAATCGAGTGACTTTGAACGTCTATCGATAGGTGATCTGGCGGATGGATTGGAAAAGCGGATCTTCACTTCTTCCGATCTCGTTAGCTATTTCACAGACAAAATCACTCGGGAAGACAAAGACTTTAATTCCATAGCTTTTATCAACCCCGACGCGGCAGTTATTGCACAAAAAATGGACGATGAAAGGGCCGCCGGGCAACTAAGGGGCGTATTACATGGCATCCCAATAGTTATAAAGGATAATATTGACACAGCAGATAAAATGATGACCACCGCCGGTTCCCTGGCGCTAGACGGAGCTCGAGTTCAACGTGATGCAAATTTAGTTTCAAGGTTGAGAGAGGGTGGTGCGATTATTTTGGCAAAAACTAACTTGAGTGAGTGGGCAAACTTTAGGTCCACCAAATCATGCACTGGCTGGTCAAGTCGGGGAGGTCAGGTCAGGAATGCGTATGCTATAGATCGGACCCCTGGTGGTTCTAGTTCGGGATCTGCTGTTGCTGTGGCTAGAAGTTTTTGCGCTGGCGCAATAGGTACGGAGACTGACGGATCTATTGTTGTGCCTGCTGCGATGAATTCGCTTGTAGGTATAAAGCCGACAGTCGGAATGGTCAGCCGGACTGGAGTTATTCCTATCTCATTTAGCCAGGATACTGCTGGTCCTATAGCTAAAACTGTAACCGACGCTTCGACGATCTTATCCGTTGTTATGGGGCATGACCCTGCGGATAGCTCTTCGAAGGATTTGAAACAGGGTTTTCCACGGAAATTCACAGGAGGTTTTAACCGCAACGCACTCAAGGGGAAAAGGATCGGCGTGGTAAGAAACTATTCTGGTTTTCAAGATGCCGTCGATAAAATATTTGATGAGGCGTTATGTTTGATGAAAGAAGATGGCGCGGAAATTGTAGATGATATTTCTTTGCCCGACCAACAGACTATCAGGCCGCATGAGATCAAAGTGATGCGGACAGAATTTAAAGTAAGTTTAAATGCTTATTTGGCAGGTTCAATGAACCAAAATGGTATACATTCTTTATCGGACCTTATTAACTTTAATGAGCAAAACGCCCAAAACGTAATGCCATATTTTCAGCAGGAACAGTTGATAGCGGCTGAAGCAACTAATGGTCTGGATGATCCAGATTATATTGCAGCACTTAAAGAATGCAGGCGCCTCACCAGAGAAGAAGGTATCGACAAGGCTTTGTTAAATCATTCATGCTGCGCGCTTGTTGCTCCCACAACTTCAACACCGTGGGCAATCGATTTTTTAAGTGGGGATAATAGGATTGGGGGGAGTTCGTGTTTGGCGGCTGTTTCTGGATATCCCAGTATCACAGTCCCGATGGGGTATGTGTCTGGCTTACCAACTGGTTTATCTTTTATTAGTAGGGCTTGGGAGGATTACGTTATTATTGATTTGGCTTATGCTTTTGAACAAATCTCAATGATACGCTGTCCGCCTGGCAACCCTGAAAGGTTTTTAAACTAAAGCCAAAGGTCCTTATTAAGCTGTTTTTTTACACTTAGAAAAAAAATGTGTGCAACTAAGGAATTCTTGGTTCAAACTGCTATACATTATAATATTCAATTCGGGAAGAAATATGTTAGCTGAAATAGTAGACGAGCTCGCGCCAACTGGCGTATTACGAGCAGCCATTAATATGTCCAATTTTCTTTTGGTTACAGGTAAAACTGATGACGGAGATCCGGTGGGTGTTTCCCCTGATATGGCAGGTGAATTGGCAAAACGCTTAGGTGTAGGCCTAGAACTTCTTAAATATAAGACACCAGGTGAGGTTGCAGACGATGCTGGAAAAGGAATTTGGGATATCGGTAATATAGGAGCCGAACCGCAAAGGGCAGAAAAAATTGATTTTACAGCTGCATATTGTGAAATCCAGGCAACGTATATGGTGCCGCCAGATTCAAAACTAAAGAAACTGGAGGATGTCGATAAAGCTGGAATAAGAATAGGTGTATCAGCAAGAAGTGCATACGATCTGTGGTTAGAAAGAAATATAAAAAACGCTGAACTTATTCGGGTTGAAGGGATAGATGCCTCCTTTGATATATTTATGGAAAAACGACTAGAGGCACTTGCAGGTTTGAGACCGCGCTTGATTACTGATGTCGAGCGTGTTCCAGGAGCAAAAATTCTCGATGGCCAGTTTACAGCAGTGCAGCAAGCCATGGGGTGCACACGTGGAAAGGAAAAGGCCGCTTCATATCTAAAGGAGTTTGTTGAGGAAATGAAAGCATCGGGTTTTGTTGGCAAAGCGATTGAAAAGCATAACGTCGTTGGACGGCTCTCCGTTGCAGCGTTAGCTTGAAGCAGAAAAATAATGTTAAAAGATATTAAAAATGACTGACATAACAAACCTTTCAACAGTAAATGTTTCGATATCAAACTATATTGCTGTCGTCACTATGAATAACCCTCCTGTCAACGCACAAAACCGTCAATTTCATAATGATTTGACGTTGGCCTTCGACGTTTTAAGCGATAGAAATGATGTGAGGTCCATCGTCCTCACTGGTGCCGGAAAATGTTTCTCAGCCGGGGCTGATATTAAGGGGCGTGCGTCACAAGAATCTGATCTAGGAGATCATTGGGTTCATAGTCGACGAGTGCGAGAGTGTTTTTATTCTATTATGGAGTGCAGAAAACCCGTCATTGCAGCCATCAATGGGGCTGCTTTAGGAGCTGGTTTGGCTGTGGCGGCTTCCGCTGACATACTTATCGCTTCGGAGAGTGCTAGCGTTGGATTACCAGAAATAAATGTTGGTTTATTGGGTGGCGGTCGTCACGCAATGAGATTGTTTAGTCACTCAAAGACACGGCGACTTATGCTAACAGGACAACGCTTGTCAGGAGCGGAACTCTATAGACTTGGTGTTGTGGAGGAGTGTGTGCCGGATGATGATTTGATGAGGGTAGCTTTGGAAATTGCGGAAGAACTTGCATCGAAAAGTCCGGTGGCGATGTCGTTAGCAAAGGAAACATTGAATGCTATCGAAGAAATGGCGTTGCGCGATGGATATCGCTACGAACAAAATAAGACCGGCGAACTTTCCAAGACTGAAGACAGTCGGGAAGCTATGAAGGCATTTTCTGAAAAAAGAACTCCTATTTTCAAGGGTCGATAGATTTAATACAAGTTTTGTTTAAGTCAGACTTTACTTTTCGCAAACTTCGTTAGGTTGATATTGTCGGGAGCAGAATATGGGTATGATAGATCAACTAAAGGCAAGGGAGGAACAAAAACAGCCAATACGTATTGGCATGATTGGTGGGGGAAAATTTGGGACAATGTTCATGGCGCAGGCTCAGCGTATTCCGGGCGTCCATGTCTTGGGTGTGGTTGATCTTGATGTTGAGCAAGCTCGTTCTAATTTTATGTACGCCGGTTGGCCAAAGGAGAAGTTAAACGCCCCTAACCTGGACATAGCACTTAAGACAGAAGCCACAAACATAAGTGCTAACGTTCATGATTTAATAAATCATCCGGCTATTGAGATTATTATAGAATGTACTGGTAATCCAATTGTGGCTATCGAGCATGCCTTACTATCATTTGCTGCTGGGAAACATGTTATTTCGGGTGCAGTTGAGGCTGATGCTATCTGTGGTGCCGCATTAGTTTCCCGTGCGAAGGAAGCTGGCGTGATTTATTCCCAAGCTTATGGTGACCAGCCAGCAATGACATATGAATTGGTAGATTGGGCTCGTTCCTCAGGCTGGCATGTGGTCGCGGCAGGACGTGGTCATAAATGGAAGCCGGAGTATAGATTTTCAACACCAGATACAGTCTATGAAAGCTGGGGGACGACAGCGGAGCAGGCTAAGCGGGGTAGGCAAAATCCAAAAATGTATAACAGTTTTCATGATGGAACTAAGCCTGCAATTGAATGCGCGGCAATATGCAACGCGACAGGGCTTGATGCGCCTAGTGGAGGACTAACTTATCCCTCAGGATCTGTTGATGACATCCCAAATTTAATGAGGGGGAGAGATGCGGGAGGTGCTTTAGAATGTGAGGGTCAGGTTGAGGTTATCAATAGTATCGGTCCAGACGGTAAAGAATTATATCATAATATCCGCACAGGCGTTTGGGTTGCTGTTAAAGCCTTAACTGATTATCAAAAAAATTGTTTTGAAGAATATTTTGTTCATACTGATGACAGCGGACTCTATTTTTGTAAGTTCAACATGTATCATTTGATAGGACTTGAACTTGGGATTTCTGTTGCAAATGTGGGGCTCCGAGGCGAGTCTACTGGTGTCAGCCGGGAATTTAGGGCTGACGTAGTCGCTGTTGCTAAGAAAAATCTTAAAGTTGGTGAGGTATTAGATGGGGAAGGTGGCTACTGCGTTGCGGGTCAATTGAGACCAAGCAACATTTCCGTGCCAATAAAAGCACTGCCTTTAGGCTTAACGGGTGAGGCGCGGATGATAAAAGATGTCTCTAAAGACACGATTTTGACCTACGCTGACGTGGAAATTGATGAAAAACTCCCTGCTTTTAAGCTACGAAAAGAATGTGATACAATGATTTGAGCTATCTATAAAAGGTAATGCAAATAGGGGATTGATATGGAACTAAGTATCGAGCAAATAAATGAATTTAATGAGAATGGGCTCCTTTTCGTAGAAAATCTTTTTTCAAAGGATGAAATATCTGAACTCAAGAATCGATTGCCGGGTATTATGAATGAGCGTAATGCGAAAGTCTTGAGAGAGCGCAGTAGCGACTCAGTCCGGTCTGCGATAGCGCCGCATCTTTCCGATGAGCTTTTCCGCCGCTTAAGTCTCCATCCTCGTTTGGTAGAGCCCGCAAGAACATTATTGGGTGGCGAAGTATATCTTCACCAATTTAAAATCAATGCTAAGGAAGCCCATGATGGGGAAATATGGCATTGGCATCAGGATTATCGTACTTGGTATGAAGATGATGGCATGCCCGAACCTACAGTTTTGAATGCGACGGTTTTTCTCGATGACGTGAATGAATTCAACGGTCCAATGTTGTTTGTACCAGGGTCGCATAAGGACGGCCGCATCGATTCTGATCAAACTTTTGAGCGAGTGCCAGAATATGGACGCCTATCAGCCGATGCGGTAGGAAGCCCCTACACGAATGAAACAATAAATGGGCTTATCGAAAAAAATGGTATTGTTGCACCCAAAGGCGTGGCAGGTTCAACCATTTTTTTTCATGGATGCACGATACACGGTTCCGCGCCGAATATGTCTCCTTGGGGAAGGGCAATGGTCTTTTCAAGTCTTAATCGTGTGGAAAATTTTATCAGAAAGCCGACAAGGCCAGATTTTCTTGCATTACAGGATTTCACCCCGTTGACATCTCTAAACGATAACTGTCTAACAACTCTTTAAAGCTATTTGGCTGAAGCAAACAGAATTTTTTGTTAACAAAAACCTTTTATCTGTCGTTAACTCGCCTGGGGCATTTTTAGTATCGCCGCTGTCTCCCTATTTGCAAGTTGCTCCACCATCTACCACGACCTCGGAGCCAGTAACGAATGAAGATTCGTCTGATGCGAGAAATAAAATCACGTTTGCAACTTCTTCTGCGGTGCCGAAGCGGCCCATAGGTATCCTTTGATAAAGTCGCTCCTCTAATTGGTCAGGTGGAACCGCAGTGTGTCCCATCTCGGTATCTATTGGTCCGGGATGGACGGAATTACAGCGTATCCCATCTTTTGCATGGGTGCTGGCTATAGATTTAGTCATAAGACGCAAAGCGCCCTTGGATGCTCCGTAATGCACGGCAAAAGAACCGCGGAGACCGGCCGTCGAAGAGAGATTTACTATGGACGCATTCCCGCTTGCTTTGAGTGCCTCGAGTGCAAGCTTTATTCCGAGAAAAGGACCTTTTGTATTGACCGCTAGCATCTTATCGAATTGTTCTTCGGTTGTTGCTTCAATTGATCTACGGTCGTAAATACCCGCATTGTTTACGAGAATGTCAATCTTACCGGTCTCCTGGACTATTCTATTTATAATAAGTTGCCAGGAGTCGTGGCTTGTGACATCCAAGGTTTCATGAACTATAGTTTCCGTTTTATTTGCAAGATCATCCGAAGATTTGTTTGTCTTGTCCGTTACAATGTCGCCCGACCACACTCTTGCTCCTTCGCTGGCAAAACGCCTTACGACGGCAGCACCTATACCTTTATTCCCTCCGGTGACTAGCGCCACTTTTCCTTTCAGGCGCATCGCGGTGACCGTTTCATGGCTCTACATGGGGGCGATTGTCAATTTTCATACCCAGAAAGTCAGCCTGTCGTTTTTCAAAATCCGCATGTGATTGTTCATAGGCTTGTCCCCTGATGCCTCCTCTTACGGTTGACGGTTCTATGGAACGATAAAATGCTTTCCAGGATTCTGGCATTTTTATAGAATCTGGAGGTGCGAGCCATAGCCTGAAGAGACAGCGTTTTTCTTCGGGCGCATCAAAGTCCTCATAATGGGTTCGCGCATGAAACATAGTGTAATTATTCAAAATTTGCATATCACCGGGCTCGAGATACATTGTATACATGAGTTCAGGGCGCATAATTATCCCGTCCAATACCTCCATCGTCTTTTTCTGCGACTCGTTGAGCTTTGGGACATTTTCCAGCTTTTGGGCAGACTGCACTCTGTTCCGGTTCCATTTACAGAAAAGGTGGTCTCCTTCGTGTTCAAAAAGGGGCTGGCCATAAAAAGGCGCTTCGTCGTCCGCTTGTTCATTCTGTCGGCTAAAGTAAAAATTCTCTGCTGCTGTGTCGGCTAGCTCTGGGTGCTCTTTAAGGAAGAAGTTGTTGGCCGTTACACCACTGGATATCATACTCTGACCTCCAGATTTTGCTTTGTTAAAGCATATAAGCGTTGTGAGATCTGCACCATCCACGTGGAAATCAAGCTTTGCATTTGATGAATATCCTCTGCCGTTCGACGCACGATAATTGGTTCCTACATCTCTAACAGCAGCGATATATTGACTGGCAAGGCCCTGTGGTCTGGCGACACCGGTGTTCAACCCAATTACCCAATTCATCAGTAAGAACTCACCCTCGCTAAGTGTTTCGCGCGGCAAACCCCTTACCAAAGACAACCCCCGTCCATGATGTGCTTCTCGAAATGCTTTTTCGAGCGTTGCCCAAACGCCACTTAAATCAAACTCAGCTGCTGTATAATCAAAAAGTGGGCGGCTAGGTTCATAGTTTCTCTTAATGGTGTCGGTTAGTTGCTGTTTCTGTTTATCAGTAATTTCGTATACCCAACTGGTGTCTGTTTTAAGATCGTTAGTTTCCCAGTTGGCGGGGCCTGTTTTTAATTTCATAACTTACTTGCCTTATTTAAAAATTACACTTTTTTCAGCGCGCGCTTGAACATCTCAGCCTCTTCAGGCTTCATTTTATAAACGTGGTCTGCATCTGGAAAGATGCCGGATCTTACCTCTTCCGCATAATCTGACATTGCTCGCATGGCTACTTCGCCTACATTACCATACCTTTTTGCAAATTTGGGCTTAAAGCTATCGAAAGAACCAATTAAATCTGCGCCATTAAGTAGTTGGCCGCAGCTTGCTCCACCGGCTCCTATTGAGAATGTAAATACGTTTACTGCCTGCTCGACAGCTTCTCCAACTTCAGGTGGTACCGCTTCAACCTCCATGCCAATCGCTCCAGCCTCCTCAATAGCTCTGGCATTATCTACGATCTTCAGAGCTTCGTCCGCCGTACGCCCCTGAAGTTTAAAGCCACCATAAGAATTTACAAAGTGGGGACACATTCCAACATGGCTCATGACTGGTACACCCGCGTCCGCAATCGCCTTGATTATTTCGAATTTTTCCCTCCCTCCTTGCATTTTGACTATTTCAGCACCTCCTTCCTTCATCATTCTCAGGGCGTTCTGTACGGCTATTTCGGGCGTGGCATAGGAACCAAATGGCATGGCAGTTATTGTAAGCGTATTGGGCGCGCCTCTTCGCACAGCTTTTGTATGTTCTATCATAGTGTCTACAGTCATCGGCAGCGTTGTAGAGTGGCCGTATAAGGTCATCCCCAAAGAGTCACCAATTCCAATAAAATCTATCTCAGAGCGCTCTGCCCATTGCGCCATCAAAAAATCGGCAGCAGCAACCATTACCACGCGTTCGCCATTTTGTTTTTTCTTGATGAGGTCGGGTACAGTCAATTTCGTCTTTGTTTCTGCCATTATTAGTCTCGCAATTATTCCTTTTGAATAAAACCATTTAGCTACTCTGCTGCAAGTAACTCATCCAAATCAATTTCTTTCTCTTCGGCTGTAGCTGCTCCTATCCAAGCATGCTCAGACACGTCAAAAACAACGCCATCTGGCCCGCTGAATTTAGTTTCATAAAATTGTTCTGTTGAGTTTGGATCTTGTTTCAGAATGCATGGAGCTCCCATTTTATCGAGCTTCTGGAGCGTCTCCTCCAAATCTTCAACTAGAACGCCAAAATGATGAATGCCTGTATAGTCGAGCCCTTTCCCTAATTGATCTACATTTTTGAATTTCAATATAGCAAGATTAAGAGTTCCGTCACTCAAGTAAATTCCCCATGCCAAACCATTATCTGGATCGTCTGGATTACCAACTCGTCCAACTTCTTTGAAATCAAAAGCCTCTATATAAAAGGCTGCGGTTTTATCCGGATCATCGGTTGCTAGAGCTATATGTCTAAGTTTTGGCATGTCATCCCTCCAATTAGTGTATTTGTAGTTGGTTAGAATTAGTGGCCCGCAATCATTATTAACATTCATTGATCATTTACTGAGTTCTCGATATGAGAAAATATTAACGCTTAAGCGTTGCAAAATCTATTAACGAAGTGATTAAAATATAAGCATGGAATTTGGTCTTATGATCTAAACAAGGTCATCGCAATATTAGGGTGCAGCAATAGAAGAACACTTGTAACGCCGTTAGGAGAATTAAAAGTATATGTCTTCGAAACCAACCGCCAATAAAAAGAATGATTTTGCACCATGGCAATGGGGAGATTCTATATGGCAAAATCTTGTAAAAAAAGTCCGTGCTGGAAAATCATTAAAACCAAAAAGGTGGAAAAATAATGCCCGAGTTGCTGTAGCGTTGTCGTTTGACTCAGATCATGAAACAACAACTCTTCGATGGGGGGATGGTTCTCCAGGTAAGTTATCACAGGGCGAATATGGTTCACGTGCTGCAATGCCGAGGATAAGGGGTGTATTGCGCGTAAATAACGTATCGGCATCATTTTTTGTGCCAGCAGTTGTGGCTAAACTACACCCAGATGAACAGCGCACTTTGGTAGATGAGGGACATGAAATAGGTATCCACGGTTGGATACACGAGTTTAACAGTACGCTACGGGAAGCCGACGAACGAGAACTGATGTTGCGGGCTGCGGATGTTCTAGAGGAAATAACAGGGATTAGGCCTGTGGGTATGAGGACACCGAGTTGGGATTTCTCGCAAAGTACACTCTCCATATGCAAGGAGATGGGTTTACTTTACGATTCTTCTTTAATGGCAGATGATGAGCCATATGAATTATTAGAGGATGGTGAACCAACGGGTGTAATCGAATTGCCAGTTGAATGGATACGAGACGACGCGCCTTATTTGATGATGGACAGAGCGACAGGTTTACGTCCATACACAAGTCCTAATTCAGTGCTGGAGATATTTAAATCGGAGTTTGATGGTGCATTTAAAGAGGGCGGATTATTTCTATTAACGCTTCACCCTCACATAAGCGGACATCGCTCCCGTATTGTTATTTTGGAAGAGTTGATTGACTATATAAAATCGTTTCCGGATGTGTGGTTCGCTACGCACGCGGAAATAGCACAGTTTTGTAAAGAACAGCTTTGACAAGATTGACGTAATCTATTTGGCCTTTAGAAAAATGAAAAAAACTATGGATTGGGAAAAATAAATAATGGGTTTCCGAGTTGGTGTGGATATAGGAGGTACCTTCACAGATTTTTGTGTCTTTGATGAAAGTACCGGTGCTTTAAGTACTTTGAAAGTTTTATCGCGGCCGGATAAGCCTGGTGCGGAGATAATGACCGGCTTAACGAAAATAGCGGAAGCTTATGATATTGAACCCTCTTCTGTATCTTACTTCACTCATGGCACGACTGTTGGGGTAAATACGGTCATACAAAGGAAGGGTGTAAATCTTTGTCTTTTTACGACCGAAAACTTTGAAGATGTTCTTGAAGTTGCAAGATTAAGAATGCCAGACCCGTATGATTTGTTTAGCGCGCGCCCGGAACCCCTTGTTACACGCGATAAAGTTTTTGGGATTAAAGAGAGAATATTGTCGGATGGCAGCATTGATACTCCACTTGAGTTAGAAAGTGTCAGGACGGCTCTTACACGCGTAAAAGAGGTAGGGGGTGACGCAATAGTTGTAGCGCTTATGCACGCGTATCGAAACCCTGAACATGAGCGATATGTAGCTGAAATAATAAGAAGAGAAGCACCTGAAATAAAAGTAATATTAGCCAGTGATATTTGGCCAGTGGTGAGAGAATATGAGAGAACAATAACCGCTGTGGTTGCTGGCTATGTCCAGCCGCAGGTCGCTTATTATCTCTCCTCCCTACAGACAGTACTTAAGGAGGCAGGGGCCAATGTTGAGCCTATGATTACAAAATCAAATGGCGGAGTAATGACGGCTGAGAGGGGTAAGACTGACTGTGCTCAGATGTTACTTTCGGGTACTGCATCTGGCGTGATGGGTGCTTCAAGAATCGCAATGCAAACTAAGGTTCCGATGGCTATGAGTCTTGATATAGGTGGGACTAGCGCAGATGTTGCTATTATTAATTCGGGTGAACCTCAATTTGGAACAGGTGAGTTAATTGGAGAGTTTCCAATTTATATTCCGAGCGTGTCAGTCTCTTCGATTGGCGAAGGCGGTGGTTCGATCGCGTGGATAGATGAACAAGGCGTTCTGAAAGTTGGCCCAGAGAGTGCCGGATCTACTCCTGGGCCGGCATGCTACGGGAAAGGAGGTGTAAATCCAACAATAACAGATGCTTTGGTTGTGCTAGGGTATCTTGGTAAGTCCGAGCTTGGCTATAGCGCCGTTCAAATTGATTCGGGTCTAGCACACCAGGCGATATCTAAACTTGCTAGCAATTTATCCCTGACGGCAGACGAGGTTGCAGAAGCGGTCGTTAGGATAGCTGTTTCTGGGATGTATTTGGAAATAAGTAAACTTTTATCGAGGCAAGGATTAGACCCTCGGGATATGTCTTTAATCGCTTTTGGCGGAGCTGGCCCTATGTTAGCAGGTTGGGTGGCCTCTGAATTCAATATGAAAAATATAATTGTACCTACTGTTCCAGGAGTATTGAGTGCATTTGGTGGTTTAATTGCAGATATAAAAAACGATTTTATTCGGACTGTTTATCTCGATCTTACTACTGCAAGCGTTGATCAAATTAAGCAAGGTTTTGGAACTCTTGCACGGGAGGCAATGTCATGGATCAGAGAAGATCAGGGTTTTGAGGGTGAAGTTTTGATGGTTCCCTCAGCTGACATGAGATATAGAGGGCAATCCTATGAAATAGATACGCAATTGGAGGCATCCTGGATTGAGTCAGGTTCCATAGACCTTATGGCGAAAGCATTTCATGAATTACATGAAAAAATCTATGAGCACTCTGACACAGAAGCCGAAGTGCAGTTAATAAATTTAAGGATGGTAATCTCCGGGAAACCTCCAAAACCGAACTTTCCTTCCCTTGAGAAACCAAAGAAAAATCTTAAAGCGCGCGAACATATCCAAGTTTATGCGGACCGGTCATTGATTAAGGCAGGGGTTTTTCTAAGAAGTGACCTTGGGCCAGGGCACGAGATTGATGGGCCTGCGGTGGTCCTCCAACAAGATTGCACGACCTGCATATTACAGGGTTATAATGCAACTGTTGATGAATTTGGTAACCTCTTTATCCAGAGGAAAGATAATCTATGAAAATTGACAAAATAACCCTGGAGATTTTAAAAAATCATAGTAGGGCAGCGGCAGAGAGCATGGCCTACACGCTTTATAGAACCGCACACTCAACCTTTGTAAAAGAGACAGAAGATTTTACTTGCGGGATTACTACCCCCGATGGAGAAACTTTTGCCTCTCCGGTGGAATTAGGAGTTACGTGGTTCGTCGGTCTAAATTATAAGACAGTCATTGAGATGATAGACGAGTATGAGGAAGGAGATATTTGTATAACAAATGATCCTTATAGTGGTCACGTTTCAACCCATTCGCCCGACATGCACTGCTGGAAGCCAGTTTTTTTTGGTGGAGAATTGGTATCTTTTGTTGTTGGCCATATCCATAATACAGATGTTGGCGGTGCGGTGCCCGCGAGTATTTCCCGAACACTTTCAGAAATCCATCAGGAAGGCATACGAATTCCCCCTACTAAGATTGTACGACGTGGAGAGTTCAACAAGGAAGTTCTGGATATCATGCTTACTAATGTACGTATGCCAGAGCAAAATTGGGGCGATCTCAAAGCACAAATTGCGGCTATGAACACGGGTGAGCGCCGCGTGCATGAAATAATAAATAAATTTGGTGTCGATGTCTTCAAAGCAGGTATACAAGATTTACTGAGTTACGCTGAAGCCCAGGCGCGCTCCATTATTTTAGATCTACCAGATGGAAACTATTTTTTTGCCGACTACATGGACGAGGATTCAGAAGATGGGTACCCCTGTCGTCTCGCTTTAACGCTCATAATTTCTGGCGACAGTATTACATTAGATTTCACGGGAAGTGATCCCCAAATCGAATCATCTATCAATATCCCAACTGGTGGACAAGAACGTCACGCGTTGTTGATGGTTGGCGTGATTTATATTTTATATTCTCTCGATCCAAAACTGTTTTTAAATGCGGGTGTTTGTAGAGCTATTGGTTCTATCTTACCAGAAGGAACGGTGATTAACCCAGCGTTTCCAGCGGCAGTGGGTCTGAGAACTTTATCAGTCCAAAGGCTCATGGGATTAATCTTTGGTGCTTTTGTTCAGGCGGCGCCAGAGAAACTACCGGCAAGTCCGGCTAGTGGTGGGCCTATAATGAATGTAAATACTATCGACAATAGAACGGGTCGTAGAGTGGTCGCCGCAGTAGGGCCAATTACGGGTGGAGCTGGAGGGAGTCCCTTAGGTGACGGAACGGAAGGCTCCGGGGCAAATTCTTCATTTCTAAAAAACACACCTGTTGAAATTAATGAAATAGAAGTGCCAATTAAAATTAAGCGTTATGGATTAGCAAAAGACTCTGGAGGTGCGGGGAAGTATAGAGGGGGTACGGCAATTGAAATGTGGTTTGAAGCACTTGCTCCTAATACGCGTGTAACCGCGAGAAACATGGATCGAACTAGATTTACCTCATGGGGTGTGCAAAATGGTAGGGCAGGAGCACCATCTTATTTTTTATTAAACCCCAATACAAATGCGGAAAGAAATTTGGGGAACTTGGACTTCATCAAGATTGGACCTGGTGACGTTGTGCATGTTGCGTCGGGCGGAGCTGGCGGCTGGGGAAATCCCTTGGAACGAGATATAGACGCGGTTTTTCAAGATGTGAAAAGAGGGTTTGTTTCGCAAAAGTCAGCGTTAGAGGATTACGGTGTTGTTATATCCAATGAAAGTTATGATCTAGAGGCGACTGAAAAAAGACGGTCTGAATTAATGAATAGCTCTGCCGATAATGACTTTTTTGATTATGGGGTTGGAAGAGTTGAATATGAAAAAATATGGAATAAAGCAAACTATGACACCCTAACAAAAATTCTCGCAAGAATTCCAATCCATTGGCGCTTTTTTATAAAACATCGGATTTTTGAAATGGTGGGTAATCAGGAAACACTTGATAGTGGTGAAAAGATCTCAACTTATTTCGAAGGTCTTTTGACTGAGTTTCCTCAGTTAGAGGAAACCCTTAGAAAGGAAACGGACTAAATACATGCAGATTGGTGTTGACGTTGGGGGGACTTTTACTGATTTTTCATGCGTTTCAAGAGATGGCAAAACGTTAACTTTTAAGGTGCCTAGTACACCCCATGATCCAAGCAAAGGTGTAATTGCAGGTATCAGAGAGATAATAAGTCAAACACGGATAGCTCCTTCTGAGATATCTGTTTTTGCCCACGGCACTACTGTTGCCACTAATGCGGTTCTGGAACGTAAAGGTGCAAATGTTGGCTTGCTGACTACGGAGGGGTTTAGGGATGTCCTTGAGATAGGTAGGCAAATGCGAACCCAAATGTATAGTGTGCGTCTGAGACCTGAAACGCCCATTTTTTTGGCTCCAGGTGCAAGAAGAGTAGGGGTAATGGAACGAATTGGTTCTGACGGAAATATAATAAAGCCTTTAAATGAAGATAGTCTAATAAGAGCGGTAGAAGAATTATTAATCCAGGGCGTCGATGCCTTAGCGATAACCTTTCTTTTTTCGTTTGTAAATCCAGTACATGAACTGCAAGCCCAAGAAATAATATTAAAAAAATGGCCTCGCTTGATAGTCTCACTTTCCAGTCAGGTAGACCCAGTATTCAGGGAGTATGAACGAACCGTTGTCACAGCTTTTGATGCATACATCAAACCGACTATTGATACTTATCTCTCCAACTTGACGGAAGCATTACAAAACGAGGGTGTCAATGCTCCATTACAAGTCATGCAATCGCGGGGTGGTTTAGCTGGATGTAAGACTGCTAGAGCTCGGCCGGTGCGATTGTTTCTTTCAGGACCTGCAGGGGGCGTTATTGGTAGCCTAGAGGAAGGAAGGACAAACGGGTTTCAAAATCTTATCACTGTCGATATTGGTGGGACCAGTTGTGACATTGCGTTGATAAATAATTCGAAACCCCTTCTTCGCCAGGAAGGTGTGATTGATACTTTTTCTGTCCGCATTCCAATGGTTGACGTAAATGCAATTGGTTCTGGCGGAGGCAGTGTGGCATGGATAGATGGTGCAGGAGGTCTCAAAGTAGGGCCGCATTCGGCCGGGTCTGACCCCGGGCCAGCCTGCTATGATAAAGGAGGAGAAAAACCTACTGTGACTGATGCATCTTTGGTTCTGGGATTGCTGGATGCTAATTATTTTGCAAATGGAAGACTGCAGTTAAATAATCAACAAGCCCATCTTGCAATTGAAAAGCACATCGCGCAGCCAATGCAAATCTCGCCAGATAAGGCCGCTTCTGGAATTCATAGAGTCTTAGTTTCTCAAATGTCCGAAGGAATTCGTTCAGTATCAGTAAAACAAGGATTTGATCCAAGAGAATTTTCGTTGATGGCATTAGGTGGCGCAGGCCCACTCCACGCTTGCGCCTTAGCAGAAGAACTGCAAATCACCAAAGTTCTTGTGCCAAGGAATCCCGGTGTGCTCTCCGCTTCCGGTTTGCTAAATGCTCCCATCGAGCACGAAGTGTCCGTCTCTTTCAATAAAGAACTTAAGAGAATTACTGTTGAGGAAATTTCTAAAGCACTTGAGAAATTAGATATCGAGGCAAGCCAATTAATGAATGACGAAAATGCTGACTCCAACAAAGTTGAGACTACATACTTTGCAGATATTTGCTATATTGGGCAGGGTTATCACTTGGAGGTAGGTTTAGATCTGCAAGTACAAAGACCTTTTGAGAAACTATATCGTGATTTTCTTGTTTTACATGACCGTGTCTACGGGCATTCTGTGGAAGCTGCAGTGCGCATAGTAAATTTGAGGTCCGTACATCGGTTGCCTGCAACTCCTCCAATATCTGAGCTTTTTATTAATCAAGGTGATTGTGTTAAAGGTAGTAGACATGTCTTTGTTGATTCTGAGGAGCAACGTTTAACCGTTCCCGTCATAGATCGATCTTTTATGCAAATTGGATCGAGTATTGAAGGGCCTGTTATTATAGAACAAGGGGATACAACAACATGGGTTCCAAGTGGATGGAAAGGTAGCGTGCTGGAAACAGGCTTGTTGTTGTTAAACAAGTTGGAGAGTGATTGTTGAAAAATGCGGCGCAGATTTCATTGGACCCAGTTCTCGTTGAAGTTGTCCGAAATAAGCTCGAAGGGATTGCGAATGAGATGCAGTCCACTCTTTTTAAAAGCTCATTTTCTCCAATAGTTAAGGAAGGGCTTGACGCCTCGGCTAGCCTTTTTACGTTAAGTGGCGAAACGCTAGCACAGGCTATTGCACTCCCATTCCATTTAGCAACCTTAATACCCATGGTTAGGAAAGTTTTAGAGGAATTCCCACTAGATACAATGGAAGACGGTGACATTTTTATTATGAATGATCCTTATCTAGGCGGAACGCACTTGCCGGATATTGCGCTCATAATGCCTATTTTTGAGGGCGAGGTGCCAATAGCTTTCAGTGCTGCTATGACTCACCACCAAGATGTAGGTGGTATGACACCTGGGTCTGTTCCTACGAACGCAACTGAGATTTTCCAGGAAGGCATTAGGATACCGCCGTTAAAATATTACAGTCGAGGCGAGGTCAATAGTACGCTTATAAAAATATTACGTTTAAATGTTCGTTTGCCAGATAGTTTTGAGGGCGATTTGAATGCTCAAGTGGCAGCTTGTCAGATCGGCCGACGAAGGCTTGTTTCTCTTGCAGAGAAATACGGCGCTGAGAAAATAAAATATATTTTCTCAGAACTGCTAGATAGGTCAGAAATAATGACGCGAGATGCCATAAAAGATCTGCCTAACGGTGTGTTTTCTCACGTAGATTATCTAGATAATGATGGTGTAGATCTGGATACGGCAATTAAAATAAATGTTAATGTTAAAATCGACGATGATGAAATTTATTTAGACTTCACAGGAACAAATAAGCAAGTAAAGGGCCCATTTAACTTAATGCCATCAGGAGCCTATGCAGCGGCCTATTTCGCAGTACACGCAATGATAGATGCTGATGTCCCAATAAATGGTGGTTGTTTTCGCCCTATAAGTCTCAAACTTCCTGAAAGAAGTATCCTTAATCCGGAAGAACCGGCTGCTGTTAATGCAAGAACGTCTACTATGAAGCGTGTTGCAGGCTGCATTACTAGTGCCCTAGGAAAAGCCGATCCACCGCGAGCAGTAGCTGACGCCGCGGGTGAGCTTCTACTACTCGCCTTTGGGGGCGAAAGAGAAGATGGTTCACGTTATGTTGTCGGCGAGTTGGTTGCTTCTGGAAGTGGTGCGAGTGAGGGTATGGACGGTGTTGATGTAATAGAAACTGATGGAACAAATTGTATGAACCTTCCAATTGAAGCGCTGGAGCTCGACGTGCCAATCCGCATCAACAAAACCGAACTTAGAAAAGGTTCTGGCGGGGCCGGGAAGTTTAGGGGAGGACTTGGAATTATAAGAGAGTATGAAGTTTTAAAAGGAGAGGTGATTTTTACGCATAGAGGAGAACGACATGCGTATCCTGCACAGGGTATCTCGTCGGGAGGTGCTGGTGCTCTCGCTCAATCAGTGATTTACCGTCTTGATGGGACAACAGAAGTTATAAATTCGAAAATTATACAAAAATTACAACCTGGCGACCGAGTTGTCGTGGAAACTGCTGGAGGTGGCGGGTACGGTGACATAAAAGAACGTAGTCAGCAATTCGTCATCGCCGATCAAGTGAATAGAAAGTCCTAAAAAAGGTCTGAATACCGCTTTCATCAATAGAAGGAAGGAAAATCTGTGATGTCCCAATATAAAGGTAAGTCTGTTTTAGTCACAGGAGCTCAGCAAGGAATTGGTCGTTCTATGGTCATTAACTTTGCTAAAGAAGGTGCGAATGTCGCGGTAAATTGGCACAATGATGAGCAAAAAGCCCTTTCCGTAGCAAAAGAAGCAGAAGCCTTTGGCGTTAAAGTTGAATTAGTTAAAGGCGATGTATCAGTGGTTGAAGAAGCTAGAAATATTGTAGCTCAAGTAGAGAAAAAATTTGGAAAGATCGATGTTCTCATTAATAATGCCGGTATGTTTCCTCGCGTGCCCCTGTTGGATATGGAAGAAAGTGATTGGGACTTTGTCTTAAATATAAATCTAAAGGGTACTTTTTTTTGTATGCAGGCTGCCGCTAAGTCAATGCAGCGTAAAAACATATCGGGAGTTATTATCAATTTAGCTTCCCAAGCCATAAGTGGTAACTCTCCTAGTGGAACTCATTATTGTGCAAGTAAAGCGGGTATTGTAGGCTTGACCCGGGCTGCAGCTTTAGAATTAGCCCCT
>NZGS01000020.1 GCA_002690995.1 Rhodospirillaceae bacterium | reverse complement strand
CTGTCATTAACTTATGCAGAAAATATAATAGAAGATCGCCTCGTGTTAGTAGGTGACGCCGCGCATAGAATACACCCCATCGCAGGTCAAGGTTTAAATTTAGGGTTAAGAGATATCGCCCACCTTGTAGATAAACTGGCGCAAGCTCAGCATACTGGTTTAGATGTAGGAAGTTATGAAGTTTTAAGAAGGTTTCAATCATCAAGGCTTGTCGATAACACGTCATTAATTGCAGCAACAGATGGTCTGAACCGTCTTTTTTCGAATGACTCACGTATAATAAAACTATTGAGAGGCGTTGGTTTGTCTGGTGTAAATATGGCCGGCCCTTTGAAACAGGTATTCATGAGGGCAGCAATGGGACATCTTGGACAACTTCCAAGTTTACTTGAGGGCACTCTGCCCCACCCCACCATGTAACCTGAATGATTTAATACACCAAAACACAGGCCGGCTAAATTCTACTCAGTCCTTTCGATGCGAGCTGCTCAAGATACTTGCTCCAAACTTCTGCTTTCTGACTGCCTAGATGATATAGATATTTCCAAGAGTAAATTCCGGTGTCATGTCCATCATCAAAGCGAAGTTTTACTGCGTAGTTCCCAACTTGTTCGACGGCTAAAATTACAACTGCCTGCTTTCCGGAAAGAATTTTTTTTTCATTAGGTCCATGACCCTGTACTTCGGCAGAAGGGCTTTCAACTCTCAGCAATTCTGCAGAGATTAAAAATTTTTCATCATTGTCAAAACTTAACTCTAATACTTTACCGTTTTCACAAACCTTTATTTCCAGCGGCCACGGATCACATTCTCTGTTTTCATTCATCGTAACTAAACTATCTGCACATTAAACAAAAAAGAAATATTACTTGAACTCATCCAATCGACGCGCTTCGTCAATTAAAAGAATTGGAACACCATTTCTAATTGGAAATGCCAAACCAGCACTTTTACTTATTAGTTCGTTGGATTTCTTATCATAAATAAGCGGGGTCTTAGATAGCGGGCACACCAATATATCAAGGAGCTTTGGGTCGACCTCGTTTTTATCTCTATTGAGAGTCTTGTCTGACGACTTAGAAAAACTTTTTTCGTTAGTGTCGGGCATCGCCAACCTCGTTTGTCTCATGGGTAGAAATTTCTAATAAGGAAATTATAGTTTCTGCTCTTTCCTCGATATTTTTTGCCATCAATAGGGCTTGCTGCTCTGTAGGATCAAATGGACAAATCATCGCTAACGTAGTAACCAGTCTAGCGTTGTCCATCTTATTTATAGTTTCCCAATCAGCATCAATTGCTTTTTTCTCAAAATACCTTTTTAACGCCATCAAAAGACGTTCTTTATTGAATTCAAAGTTTTTTTCATCAAAATAATCGGTTTTGTATGGGCTCCAGTCGGGCACCACTCTCCTATATCCACGAGAAGTTGAGATTTCTTCACCCACATCGAACCTTACCAAACCTGATAAAGTAATAAGGTATCTCTTATCCTCCGTTTCAGAAAATGCCGTTATTCTGCCAGCACATCCAGTTTTAAATACTGAATTTTGATTTCCTTGGGCCTCGGAGTTTGCCGGCTGTATGATTCCGATTAAACGATCAGTCGCCAAAGCATCGTCTGTCATTGCCAGATATCGCGGCTCAAAGATATTTAATGGCAGTCTCCCATTAGGTAACAGTAATACACCCCCTAAAGGAAAAATGGGTAGAGTCTGCGGCAAGTTATTGAAATCGATAGTGAATCCCGAGTAGACCATTTTTTCTCCTAAGGTCGGCTTCTAGTAAAAGCGACTACGAAAATAAGATAGACGATAACCGCTTACGCGCTTCTATTGTTAAAGGGTCTGTTTGACCAAATGCACCAAACAATTTTACCAATTGTTTTCTTGCCGCCTCGTCATTCCAAGCCCGGTTGATCGCTATGCTCTCTAAAAGGTGGTCTACCGCTCCTTTATTATCACCTGAGGCATATAAAGCCATCGCCAATTCAAATCTTGCTTCAAAATTTTTGGGATCGGCTTCCACTAAAAGTTTTAATTCTGTCAAATCGCCTATGTCACCACTTGACAATGCTAGATCCAGTTGACTAAGAGCACTTTTAATTTCTGGATCTTTCTTCTGCTCCTCTGATAAATTATCAATTACTTCTTTTGCTTCATCTAAATTATTAAGTGCAATTAGCGTTTTGCATAAACCTGCTAATCCTCTGGTGCTGGATGGATCATGCTGAAGAATTTGTTTGAAGAGCCCACTTGCCGCGTCATAGTTCTCCTCATTTAACATAGATTCGGCTGCTTCTAGTGCCTCTGCTACCGGAGATTCCCCGGCAGCTCCTCCTGTCAACTTCTTTACAAATTCCCTGATTTGACTTTCTGGTAAGGCCCCAGCAAACCCGTCTACAGGCTGACCATTTTTGAAAGCAAAAACAGCTGGTATGGATTGAACTCTAAGTTGCTGCGCTATTTCAGGATTTTCATCGATATCTACTTTTACTAATTTTACAGCTCCACTCGCTTCAGTTACTACCTTCTCCAACACGGGACCCAATTGCTTGCAAGGGCCACACCAGGGAGCCCAAAAGTCAACGATTACTGGCGTAGTAGTAGATGCTTCTACAACATCTGCCATAAATGTTGCCGTTGACGAATCCTTAATGTGCTCACTTCCTAAACCACCAACAGGGCCATTTGCAGTCATATTATCGATATCCATACTAATTTTCCTCCCTAGCAAACACGCTTCATCTTTATATGGCGCTTAATTACGCTTGAGCAAGTCTCTACAAGATTTTTAATTAAGATCCAAAACCTCAAATTCATGGCCGCACGAAGTTATGTATTTCAATAGATCACTTGGTTTAATAGACGTTGTTTTTTCGTTAGTTAGTGGATGGAAATTCAATAAAGATCCCTCCATCATGTCCTTATCCAACACCACCTTCACAGCTAAATTATCATCATTTATGAGCGCAAAAGGAGATACTGAACCCGGCATAACACCCAAAAAGTTTAGTAACCTTTCTGAGCTGCCAAAAGACAGTCGACTACCTCCTAATTTTTGCCCTAACTCCTTCAAATCAATTTTGAGATCCTCTCTGCAGACAACGAGCCACATCTCATTTTTCTTTGCCCGCAAAAATAAATTTTTACAATGTATACCTGGCAAATCGCCTCTTAACTTTTTGGAATCCTCTACAGTGAACAACGGTAGATGTTCGTAAGTTGTTGTCTTTATATTTAGTTGCCTTAAACGATCAAAAACCGTGTTGGGGTTAATTTCCTGCGATGTAGTTTTTCCCTGCGCATTTTTTTTGTCGTCACGTTCCACTATTTATCCCCTTAGTTAGTCTTAGCACTCTAGTTACTCCTACCTTTAGAAGAAAAAGTTTTTGGTAAGTATTTTCAACCAATACTTGCAATGTTAAGAGCAACGACTATTATCCCTCGCACCATGTATGGTTTGTAGCATGCGGGCGTAGCTCAGTGGTAGAGCATCTCGTTGCCAACGAGAATGTCGTGAGTTCGAATCTCATCGCCCGCTCCATCCCCTTTGACTTTACCGAATATTTTATGTGATACCTTAGAATAGCCGAGGCAGATTTTTCCATTATGTTAGTGTTTGTGAATGGTATTTTCTTATTTTTGCGGTCCTATTGTAAATGTTCAGACGATCATTTTAAGGTTTTTTAAAATTGATAAAGACATATTTTGGGGATGAAAACAATGGCGAGACAAGGTACAAGGGCGACAACCGGCCGAGGCCAGTTATATGAGTCTGTGGTAGACACAATTGGAAACACTCCCTGCATGAAGATAAATAATCTTGCACCAGACGGGGTGAATCTTTACGTCAAGGCAGAATTTTTCAATCCGGCCGGTTCGGTAAAGGATAGGCTTGCAATAAGTATCATTGAAGAGGCGGAAAAGCGAGGCGATCTTAAACCAGGACAAACTGTAGTTGAGGCGACAAGCGGTAACACGGGAATTGGCTTGGCTATGGTTTGTGCGGCTAAGGGCTACCCCCTTGTTATCACTATGGCCGATAGCTTTTCGATCGAGCGGCGGAAGTTGATGCGTTTCCTTGGAGCCAAAGTTGTTCTTACTCCTAGAGCAGAAAAAGGCTTTGGAATGTACAACAAGGCAAAAGAATTGGCAGATAAAAACGGTTGGTTCCTCGCCAGTCAATTTGAAACTTCGGATAATGCCGATATCCATGAGCGGACTACAGCACGAGAAATTTTATCTGACTTCAAATCAACACAGCTGGATTACTTTGTCACTGGCTACGGAACTGGAGGTACCGTCACTGGGGTAGCACGCGTTCTAAGAGATCAATTACCAAAATTGAAAATAATATTATCCGAACCAGAAAATGCCCAAATTGTTGGCAGCAATGATCAACAAGGCAGAACTAAGAACGGTTCGCCTGCTCATAGTCATCCCGCTTGGGAGCCGCATCTAATACAAGGATGGACACCTGACTTTATTCCTCTCGTTCTGCAAGAAGCTATAGACAAAAAGTACTATGACCAATTAATGCCCGTTTCAGGTGCCGATGGTATAGAATGGGCAAAAAAACTAGCTGTTTCAGAGGGGATACTCACCGGTGTCTCAGGTGGATCTTCGTTTGCTGTAGCGATTGATATCGCAAAAACTGCTAAACCGGGGTCAACTATCCTCTGCATGCTGCCAGATACAGGCGAGCGGTATTTGTCATCTCCACTTTTTGAAAAAATCGAAGAAGAGATGACCAGTGAAGAAATTGCCTTATCAGAATCAACTCCTGGCTACCAGATGCCGTCTGAGACAAATAGCTGAGCCTATGTTTCAACCCGCAGGTTTATATGCTGCTGAAATTTTTTGAGCTGTAGCGACGACATCTGCCATATCAAGCTCTTCCAAAGCTATGGCTTTCTCAAACGCTCCGCTTGCCCTTAGCGCGGCGGCGACCCCCGGAATATTTGTTCCATCTGGCGCGCTTGCTAAAACTACGATGTCATATTCCCCGCGAGTAAACATCATTTCCTCTAATGTCCCGCCTATTTGACTAAGCAGGGTCTCAACTGCCGCTTTACGGTCTGACCCCGCAATTAAACCGGCGAGTGCATTGGCAGTATATTTTCCCAAAAAGATCATCTTCATAATATTACCCCCCAAGGCATAATCTAACACATGGACTATGATGGAGAATCTGCCCGTGATAAATTCTAATCATCACAGTCAACACTTTTAATCAAATTTGCGATACTCAGCTAGAATAGAGCTTTTTTCTGTTGAGGTTAGGGAGAATAAGATATGCGACAATCAAGGAGAGTTTTCCAAACATCAAAAGCAAATGAGCACATTGTGAACCAAATTGATGTCAATAAAGTCAGTGATGTTGCCGGCGCCGAGATCTTAAATATTAATTTAAGCAAACCCCTTCCGAAATTTGCATTAGAAAAAATAATGAAAGCATTTACACAACACCATGTTCTTATTTTTCGCCAACAAAACCTTTCAAAAATAGAACAAGAAAGTTTCACACGAAACTTTGGTGAGATTGAGGGGCATGTAGGAAGACTTCCCAACGGTCAGCGCCTACCAAATGTCCACACAGTGACAAATATTGACAATTTGACCGGAAAACCCACCGCAGCCCCACATACTGACGGGAACTACCACTGGCATACGGATAAGTCATACCATGCCGTACCGTCTTTGATGACGCTGCTGCACGCAGTCGATATCCCGCCAGAAGGCGGTGATACACTTTTTTGCAATATGCATATGGCTTATGACGCTCTTCCATCCGAACAACAAAAAAAGATTGCTAATTTAAGGGCGGTACATAGTTGGGAAGCTAGCAGGAAAAATACTGGAAATATTCCGGCAACTGAAAAACAGAGGCGCGAGCGCCCGCCCGTAAGTCATCCCATTGTCTGCACCCATCCCGAAACCGGACAAAAATCACTTTATATAGGAATGCATACCAGTCACATAGAAGGCATTCCAGAGATTGAAGGTAAAAATTTGTTAGATGAGTTGCTGGAAGCAGCTACCACCTCAAAAAACATTTATAGACACAAATGGCAAAGTGGCGATTTAGTGCTTTGGGATAATCGCTGTTTGCTACACCGAGGCGATAAAAACTTTAAGATGGACAAGCATCGTAGAATACTTCACCGCACAGTGGTTAAGGGGATGGTCCCCTTTTAACCATATACTTCACTTACTCTATGCTGATGTCATCACATGCACTTTTCTATCAGCTAATAAATCTTTATTTTTTTCTGCATAAGCCTTCATATGAGGCGCTGCAGCGTGGGCCTTTAGATGATCTAGGCTTTCCCATTTCTCTACAACAACGAAGGTATCAGGACCGAATGGCGCTGAAAAACTCGATGCTTCTGACGAATCTATAACAGCTCCATACTCTATGCACCCTTCTTCCGCATGAACAGCCGGAACATTATTATTAAAATTCTCCAGCACCTCCGCCCTCTTTCCGGGCTTTGCTGTAATTACTGCGAGTACATGAACTAACGACATTTCATTTTCCAATCAATGTTGTGGTATATTTGTTGCTCGTAATCGATTTAAGTAGCCATAACGGCCATCTTTCCTAAGTTCGTTTGTTTACATATGTGCAGCTGTATTATCTAAATCCATAAGGTGTCGACCAACTGTCTCAAAATGGGTATAGCGAGCCTGCATCTGCTGAGAAACAGCATGCATATCTCGAAATCTACGTTCAAAGGGTTGATTTTCAAAAATGGCCGTTGACCCAGCTAATCGATAGACTTTTTGTACAACATCCGTGGCTTCGTTGATTGCATAAGTTGTAGCCAAACGGATTTTAGCCCGATCACTCATTGAAAGAAGTCTAGTATCCACCACCCTAGCTGTAATTTCTATAAGTGTAGCTTGTTGGTAAGCCTTTGCAGCCCCCCATTTTGCCTCTAATTCTGCAAGCTGACTTTGAAAAACAGGACTTTCTCGCAATGACGATTGGGCAGCCCTTTGTACCTTCGTTTGCGCAAGCCTAATTAAGTCATCCAGCGATCCTCTAGCGATGCCCAGCGCTACCCCAGAGAAGCAAGATGCGTAAACTAATGTGGTTGGAAAAATATATAATGGAGACTCTACTCGGCATTCCTCTGGCGCCTCCCTATCTAATGTGTGACTATCTGGGATGAACATGTCTTTTACAGAATAACTCTCACTTCGTGTCCCCTTCAGCCCAACCACATGCCAATCATCTTTCATCGTGGCTGCCGTTTTCATAAATAAAGCTGTACGATCAACATGCTTACCGTCTTTATTTATTCTAGGACTACCGTCCTGCTCGAAGACCATGCTGTGACCACCCAACCAAGTAGCATGTCCTGCACCACTCGCAAAACGCCATGTACCCGAAACTTTATACCCGCCGTCACAAGCAACTGCTTTTCCTGCCTGGCCTGCCCCCCAAGCTAAAACTGAATCGCCGGGTCCAAATATATTTTTTGCTATTTCATCATCCAGGAACGCAGCCGACATTGCGCACCCTGTTCCTTGACCAAAACACCAGCCCACACTTGCATCTGCTTTAGCTAAACGCTCTGCAGCGCGCGATAATAATTCTGGCGTGAATTCTCCACCGCCTAGTTTTTTTGGCAGAGACATTCGAAAGATTTTTGCGTTATGTAGAGCGTTCAAAACTTTTTTGGGTAAACAACGATCGTTATCAATTTCCTCACGCGCCTCTATTATTAAGCCAGATATTGCTTCTATAGAGTCCATCCGCATTTCGAATTGTTCTTGTTGGGAGCTAGTTGACTTATCGCATTTTTTCATTGCTAGCTTCATCCTTCATAAATGGGCCACCAGCCTGGCACCAGGCAGTAAGTCCGCCTTTAATATGCGCGGCATTCTCAAGGCCCATAGTTGTCACAGTCTGAACCGTCAAAGCAGAACGCCAGTCTGCCTTACAATGAAATAAAAATCGTTTCTTTTCATCAAATACTTTTTTGAAATAGGGACTTTCCGGGTCTAACCAAAATTCGATCATGCCCCTTGGACAATGGAAGCTCTTTGGTATATAGCCGTCTCGCTTCCTTTCTCTTATATCTCTGACATCAATTATCAGGCAATCTGGATCTCTGGCCTCGGCTATAGCATCTTGTACATCCACTTCTTCGATAACCGCTCTAGCTTTTTCAACCATTTCAAGTATACCTATCTTAATATTTACCATTTTTACTCCCCGTTCCTGAGGCGACTGAAATCCGTTGCAGCTTTTTTAAAACACATATATTCCAAGCTTATTATCTTTTTTAATAAGTCGCTACGCCAATTTTAAATAAATTATCTAGCATTGAACCTTAAATGAACAGCAATTCAAAAATCGATATTATACACCAGGGCAAAAAACAAGCTCTCCCGGAAATTAGTGATACGGATACACCAGTCTGGTTTAAGTGGGCGATGTGTGAAGAGCCGTCCTCCCATTTTGTATCAGTAAAAGATTGCCAAATTCATTATCTTTTGTGGGACGACGCTAACGAAGAAAAAAAATCCGGCAGCATTTTATTTGTTCATGGTGGGGCCGCACATTCCCACTGGTGGAGCTTTTTGGCTCCCTTCTTCCGCAAGAACTATAAAGTTGCGGCCTTAGATCTGTCTGGTATGGGGGATAGTGGTAGACGTAAGGAATATAATGCTGGGTTAAGAGCTGAAGAAATTTATGGCGTAATAGAAGATGCTAGCTTGGGGAAGTCCACGTACGTTGTTGGACACAGCTTCGGCGGCTTGATGACAGCAAAGTTTGCAAAGGAATACGGAGATAAAATCGCCGGCGCTTTGATCGCTGACTCTCCAATTCGGCCTCCGGATGCCAACGCCAGACGAAAACGTCCGCCACACCGAGGAAAGAGATATTATCCCGATTTTGCTTCGGCGATAGCAAGGTTCCGTTTGTTGCCAGAACAAGATTGTTCTAACGACTTTCTAGTAAAGCATATAGCGCGCCACTCCGTGCTCGAGACCCCTGATGGTTGGACATGGAAATTCGATGAAAACGCAATGCACGCTAGGCGTTTTAAAGAGCCCTACTATCAATATTTGAAAGAGGCTAAATGTAACGTGGGGCTAATACACGGTGAAAAAAGTTCCCTTTTAGATGAGGAAACTGTCGAATTCATGCGCAGTCTTATGCCAAAAGGTTCGCCTGTAGTATCCATTCCAGAGGCGCAACATCACCTGCTTTTGGATCAACCAATGGCGTTCATTAGTGTAGTACGCGTTATATTGCAAAATTGGGAATCGAAGCTTAAAATTTAGGTGACGTTGTAAAGTTGTCCCGAACCTAACAGTTAAATCTGTTCAAAGGATAACCACCTAATAATGCAGATGAAATGAAAACGACACCTCTTACAAAAAATCTAAAAGTTTTTATTTGGTGCCTATTTGATTGGGCCAACTCTCCTTATCCCACTGTCATATTGACTTTCGTGTTTTCAGCATATTTTACGAAGTTAGTCGCAGAAGATGAAATCTCAGGCACATTTTTGTGGAGCCAGACTATAGCTTTTTCAGGGCTTTTTATGGCTTTCGTCGCTCCTATATTGGGTGCGATTTCTGATGAGACCGGGAAAAAAAAGATATGGATATTAGTTTTTAGTATTTTAGCGATACTCGCAACCCTGAGCCTATGGTTTGTATTACCAGACAAAAATTCTGTTCCTTTAGCACTTATAGCTATCGCAATTAGCCTTATTGCTTTCGAGTTCTGTACAATCTTTTACAACGCTACCCTCATCCAGGTTGCGAACTCCAGCTCAATCGGGAAAGTGAGCGGGCTCGGCTGGGCTGCGGGCTACATCGGCGCGATAATATGTCTTCTAATTTGTCTTTTTGGCCTTGTTGAAGGGAGTTTTTCATTTTTAAGGCTCGACATCGACCAATCGGAGCATATTCGGGCCACCACTATTGTTGTAGGATTATGGTGGTTAATATTCAGCCTTCCCTTTTTTATTTTCTTCAAAGAGGGGAAAGGGGCTGCCCATTTTTCAAGCCGCCATATCCTAAAAGGATTAAATCGTTTATTTACAACTATCAAAAATATAAAGCAATACAGGCCAATTATGTTGTTTCTTCTATCCAGAATGTTTTATGCAGATGGCTTGCTAGTAGTATTTCAGTTTGGTGGTATATACGCGGCCGGTACATTTGGAATGACATTCTCGGAAATACTTAAATTTGGGATAGCTATGAATATTTTTGCTGGGCTTGGAGCATTTGTTTTCGCTTGGGCTGAGGATTGGCTTACTTCAAAAACAACAATCTTTATTTCTCTAATTGGGCTTGTGGGTTTTGGTAGTGCTTTGCTTTTTGTTGAAGCCCAAAGTTATTTTTGGGCTTTTGGCCTCGGATTAAGTTTTTTTATCGGCCCTGCACAGTCGGCCAGCCGCGCATTTCTTGCCCGATTATCACCAAAACAACTTCATGGAGAAATGTATGGATTATTTGCAATGTCGGGGAAGGCAACAAGTTTTATTGGTCCAATGCTTTTTGGTTGGCTAACAATTTTGTTTGAAACACAGAGAGCCGGCATGTTTGTTGCTGTTGCGTTTTGGCTAATGGGAATAATCGTACTGGTGTTTGTGAAACCAACTGTCAAAACTAAATTTTGACAACTTTTCTATTTCGAAAGCTCGTCTCTTATCATCTGCCTATATATATCAATTGAGATAGCACTACCATCTCTATCCACATGCCAAAAGGTCCATCCATTACACGCCTGAGCACCCTGAACAGCCGCTCCCACAGCATGAATAGACCCCTTTACGCTCTCAGAAATCAACAAACCATCTGCTCTTATTTTAGCATGCCAACGCCGCCGAGCATCAAACATCAGCTCACCGGGATTTACCAGACCACGATCGAGAAGACTTCCAAATGGCACTCTCGGAGCATTTCTTTTTGTTTCAATTTCAAGAACATCTGGATCATTAAGAACCTGTACAGCCTGCAAGCGTTGGCGGGATATTTCCACATACTCTCTAGACTGTTCAATTCCAATAAATTGGCGTGAAAATCGCTTCGCGACTGCCGCCGTAGTTCCCGAACCGGAAAATGGATCAACTATGAGGTCTCCGGGCTTCGAAGTGGATAGAATTACTCTCGAGATTAAACTCTCGGGCTTCTGTGTTGGGTGGGCTTTATGGCCGTTCTTTTTTAGTCGCTCAGCTCCTGTGCAGAGTGGCAGCAACCAATCACTTCTCATTTGCAACCCCTCATTAAGGGACTTCATAGAATCATAGTTAAAAGTGTACCCCTTTGCAGAAGAATTTTTTCCACACCAAATGAGTGTCTCATGTGCGTTCGTAAACCTGCGCCCTCTAAAATTTGGCATCGGGTTCGTTTTACGCCAGATAATGTCATTAAGTATCCAAAACCCTAAATCTTGGAGGACAGAGCCTATACGGAAAATATTATGATAAGACCCAATAACCCATAAGGAGCCTGTTTGTTTTAAAACCCGCTGACAAGCCTTGAGCCATTTTTTCGAAAACTCATCATAATCCTTAAAGCTATTAAATTGGTCCCAATCATTATCCACGCCCATAACTTTTGAATTGTTGGGTCTTAATAGCTCTCCAGCTAATTGTAAATTATAAGGTGGGTCCGCAAAAATCAGATCGACAGACTCCTCGGGCATTTTATTTAACACCTCTATACAGTCACCTAATACGATCGTATTTTCTATAGATTTTAGATAGTTAACCATTTCCATCATCTTCTCATCGAGAGAGTCGGCATAATTACTTATAGCAAATGTTGGGTCAAGTTTTGCGTGAGTTTTTTGTTTTGACTCAATAGGTTACATAGTTTATTCACAATATATAGTGGATAACTTTTTTAGAGTAACAACCCGTTGAGATCACAAATAGTTGGCGATTGGCTTGAAGGATCTTCGATGGTGAGCCGTTATCCCCTCACGCTCGATAGCGGCCAGATGCTCCCGTGTTCCATAACCCGCATTCTTCTCCCAACTGTAATAAGGATACAGTTTTGAAAGTGAGGTCATAAATGCATCTCGTTTACTTTTTGCGACTATTGAGGCCGCAGCTATAGAGACGGATTTTTCATCGCCGCGCACAATCGCCTTCGATGGAAAATCTAGACGTGGGACCTTATTGCCATCGATTAAAATATAGTCTGGATCCAAAATAATTTGTTTTCTTAAGGAAAAAATCGCACGTTGCATTGCGAGCATAGTAGCCTCGAGGATGTTCAACTGATCTATTTCGCTGCTACTTGCCCAACCTATACCAATAATTGATATGCCCTCAATTTGCTTACTTATTGTTGCACGCTGCTTTGGCGGTATTTTTTTTGAGTCATCTATCTTGGTCAATAAATCCAATGTGATTTTTTGTCTATCAACAAAAACAGCTGCAGCAGTTACTGGTCCAGCTAATGGGCCCCTCCCCACTTCATCTACCCCTACGATTACCGCTCCAGTTGATAAACCAAGACTTTCTTCAAGGCTAAAATCTGGCAAGTGACTATCTATCCTCAGTATAAAAATCTACCACTTACTATGTAGAATTGATAACATTGCGTGGTAATGAGCAATAACACTATAAAAATCAGTTCATGACTAACAGCAAAAATCCCGCTGGTGATTATAATTATCCCAAAAAACTAGACCAAAAACAAAAGGGAATAAAATTATCCGTCATTATTCCAACCCTTAACGCTGGCTCAACATTAAACCAAGCTATTGAGTCACTTTCATCCGCAAAGCAAAAAGGGGTCGAAATTGAGATTATAGTAGTAGACGCGGGATCTACGGACGATACAGAGCAATTAGCTTTAGAGGCTGATGCTAAGTTTGTTACCAGTGACAGGGGCAGAGGAACTCAACTCCACCGAGGGGCTCAGCTAGCATCGGGAGATTGGTTCCTATTTCTACACGCAGACACAGTTTTAACCTCTGGCTGGGACGCCTCGTTTGTAGTTTTTACAAGCCACCCTTCAAACGCAGAACGTGGCGGGGTTTTTACGTTTGCACTTGACACAAATGACATTAAAGCTCGGCTTGTTGAAAAAGCTGTCCGCTTTAGAAATAATTGGTTGGGGCTTCCGTATGGTGATCAGGGACTTATTATAAATAAGCACTTCTACAATTGTTTGGGCGGATATAAAAAATGGCCTATCATGGAAGATGTAGACTTAGTACGCCGGATCGGCATGTCCCGAATAGTCTTGTTTGATGTTAAAGCTAGGACATCTGCAAAGCGTTATACAGAGGAGGGGTATATAAGGCGCATAGCAAGAAATTTTATCTGCTTGAGTTTATATTTTCTTAAAATAGCTCCCGATAAAATATACAAAATTTACGAGAAGCCCGTAGCATGAAGAAGCTGGGACACTTGATTATTTTTGTTAAGGAACCAAGAGTAGGTAAAGTAAAAACCAGACTAGCAGACGACATTGGCTCCATAAATGCAACTTTTTGGTACCGTAGGCAGTTGGACAACTTATTGAATACTTTTAAACCTTCCTCACCATACGCAAAGCATCTTTTTGTGACGCCCAATAGAGGCTTAAAGTATTTTAAACCATATACGAAACGGGGGTGGAGGTTGTACTGTCAAAGCCCCGGTGACCTTGGAAAAAAAATGACGAGCGCTTTTTTGTCAGTCGGTCACGGCCCCAAGTTACTCATAGGAAGCGATATTCCAGCTGTTTCCAGACAGCACATCAGACTTGCATTCAAACAGTTAAATTCTGTTGACGCCATTTTTGGGCCTGCACAAGATGGTGGGTATTGGCTTATAGGACTAAGCAGGTTTGTGGTGCCTCCTAACCTAAAACACGTTCGCTGGTCATCTAAATATGCTCTTTCAGACACACTTAGCAAATTCGGCCCAAAATTGAGCGTAAACCTTATACAAACCTTAAAAGATGTAGATAGAGGCTCTGATCTTTAAACTTTCTCTGCTTGAATATGTGTTTTTAAAACATGCTCACATAAAAAGTAAGAAATTCTGTCTCAAGATGCTCTTCCATAAAGTTCATGCTCTCTTAATCTTGGCATAATCTCCACAAAATTACATGGTCTGAACCTTATATCCAGTTGATACTGGAGAATTTCATCCCAAGCGTCCTTGCAAGCGCCCGTCGAACCAGGAAGTGCAAATATATAAGTTCCTCCAGCGACACCGGCTATTGCCCGAGACTGAATAGTGGAAGTTCCAATTTTTTTGAAACTTAGCCACCTGAATAATTCGCCAAAACCCTCTATCTCTTTTTCAAAAATCGCCTTGAAAGCTTCGGGTGTTACATCTCTACCTGTTAAACCTGTTCCACCGGTAGAAATAACCACGTCAATACTGGGACTCTCTATCCATTGCTTTGCCTCCGTTTGTATCACCTCTATTTCATCTTTTACAATAGATCTTGCCACCACTCGGTGGCCATAACCTTCTATTCTTGCTTTGAGAAGATCACCAGATTTGTCGCTTTCTAACGTTCTAGTATCCGAGACAGTTAGTATCGCTATATTGATAGGGACAAAATCGCGTGATTGATCAATTTCTGGCATTAGAAAACCCTTCCATCTTTTTATTGGATATAGACTTATAATGCGGCCAATTACCTTCTGCTAGTTGCGTAAGAGACGGAGCAGGTTGATCTAGCCTAAACCGGTAAATCCATAAGCCGATAAAAACCTGCTCTATAAAATTCCGTGTCTCCGGAGAGGGTATAGACTCCATAAACATTAGTGGGTCGTTTTGGTAATTGATCTTTGACTCCCATCTCCCCAACTTTCCAGGACCAGCGTTGTACGCTGCTAATGTTTTAAATAAATTTCTCACTTTGTCTCCGTTATACATCAAGTGTGAAAGGTACTTGCTACCCAACTCTATATTTATCTTTGGATTGAAAAGCGCGTCACGCCCTTTACCCCTTCTAAAACGTCGATCTCTTCCCATTTCAGCCGCAGTTCTTGGCATCAACTGCATTAACCCTCTGGCTCCTCTACCACTCTTTGCCCTTAATTTAAATTGGCTCTCTTGACGAACAATTGCATAGATTAATGCTGCATCAAAAATAACGTCAGAGGGTATTTTCCAAGCCGGGAGAGGATACAAACTTGTGTAATAGGATGGCAGTCCTCTTTCTTTTAACAATCCAGCTATCCGCATTGCCAGACCAGGTGAACCGGTTTTTTCGGCAAATACCATCAGACTAAAATGCTCGTGACCGGGTATATCGTGGTATAATCTTCTCAACTCTTCTTCAGCACTTTTGTATTTTGACAGCTGAATGAGAGCTACCGCTCTTTTACCTTTTGAATAATTCAGAATGTTTGATGCAAAATTAATCTCCTTAAGATCGATGGTCATATTCAGTCCATTGGACATTCCCAGCGCTTTTCGCGCCAACATTCCATAAAAACTATCGGGAATTTTAGCCGCCAACCTCAAATATTCATTTGCAGTTTTTGGCTGCTGCATAATCATATGTGCCCTTGACGCCCAGAAAGCACCCGCAGCCTGCAAATCAGGACTGGCCTTCGTGTTCTCGCCTAATCGCTGAAAGTAGAAAGCCGCATCAGAGATCTGTCCCAGCCGCCAAGCAGACAAACCTCCAACCCAAGTTGCTAACGGTATAAAATAACCAAATTCTTCAAACGTTTTTTTAGACAATCGCAATGCGAGTTTATCTTTACCAAAGATAAAGTACCCATGAGCGATCTCCGCTCTAGCAACAGCTATTTCCACGGGGTCGAGTGTTTTCTGAAAAGACGCCGACGATAATTTTCTATAAGCCCCCGTTGGCCAACCCTTCCGAATTAATGACCTAATATTACGTTTATACGCCTTTGCTCTTTTTCTCTTTGATGTAGATCTCTTTTTGATTATTGCCACCCAGGGTTCAACCGCACCTTCCGAAACGCTTCCACTCCCCCACAATCTTTGGCCAGAAGGCTTAGGGGGAGTTTTCCAATTTGGGGGGCGACGGCGTAGTGCGAGCGAGTAAATCCTCTTAGCTTGTGGATGGTCCGCGTACTTACGCATCCATTGCAGTAATTCTGCGTATTTAGAACGGTATTTTGTTGGATGGAGATACTTTTGTGCATTGACGTGTCCCATCAAAAGCGGATTATTTAGCTTTTTTATTAGGTTTTTAGCGGCCGCCCAATCTCCTTTTTCCTGAAGTTTAAAAATCTGTCCATAAAGACTGAGATCTTTTTCTTCTAGCATAGAAGGTAATGTCCAATTCCTACTGGGCTTTAGAACAACTTCCTTGTCGAATGCTTGGATTTCAACATTGTCTTTGTTTGCATCTGCCCCATTATTCGGCGCTATCAAAAAACATATGAGGAAAAAAACTGCTGTGAAAAAATGAAAGATAACTGTCTCTTTTCCGCGGTCACCACGTTTTTTAAATAATGTAGACTTAACGTCCAAAGCAAACTGAGCCCACAAGAGGATCTATGTGATTATTAATAGCATGTATATTTCGCCTATTCGATACCCAATTCAGTTAGCTTTCTTTTTATTTGGATCAAATCCTTCCATGAGTTGGATTTCTGAACTGGAGATCGCAATAAAAAAGCTGGATGGAAGATAGGGAGTGCCGGGATGATTGTGTCACTCTCATCTGCGGCATACTCGAACCAACGTCCCCTCAACCGCATTATTCCCTCTTTTTTATCTAACAGTGATTTCGCAGCAGTGCCTCCCACTAAAACCAGTACTAGCGGGTTTACAAGCTGGATGTGGCGCCTAATGAACGGTAAGCACAAATCAATTTCTTTTGGTGTTGGTTGCCGATTGCCGGGGGGACGCCATGGGATTATGTTGGCGATATATACAGATGACCGATCAAGCCCTATTGACGACAACATTTTGTCTAATAATTGCCCGCTGACACCAACAAAAGGTTTGCCTTGTCGGTCTTCATCTGCTCCGGGCGCCTCGCCCACTAACATCACCCTCGCATTTTCGTTCCCGTCGGAGAAGACTAGATTGGTAGCAGTGTTTTTTAATGAGCAGCCCTCGTATTCCGATACAGCCAACCGAAGTTCATCCAAATTGATTATTTTGTTAACCAAGTTTATCGAATTATCTAAAAGACCGATATTTGAAGATACGACCTCCTTTTCCTTTAGGGGCTTTGATATTTCAGGCCTTTTTGTCGAAGCTGATATATCTGCTGCTAACCTATTTACTGTAGTTTCCAAAAGAATTTCATTTATGCCTGCGTCAACTTGCCACTTTTCCAATTGAGAAGGCGGTTTTTGAGGCGTGTAGGCACGTTTTTTTGGATTTTCAATCATTGTAAGCAAAAGCCCCGCTTGCCGTATCGCCAGCCCTGTATCATATTACATAGATCAAATAGTAAAAATACAAGAGGGAAACTAATGAGTCGTGAGTCTATGGAATATGACGTAGTTATTGTTGGCGCGGGACCGTCAGGATTATCTACTGCAATAAAATTGCGTCAGCTTTGCTTAGAAAATCAATCCGATATCAGTGTTTGCGTTATAGAAAAAGGATCAGAAGTAGGAGCACATATACTTTCAGGTGCTGTTTTAGAGCCAAGGGCATTAAACGAGCTTTTCCCCGATTGGAAAGAAAGAGGCGCTCCTTTAAATACCCCAGTTACGAGTGATCAATTTTTATTTTTAACTCAGAACAATAGTTTCAAACTACCGACGCCGCCACAAATGAATAATCATGGCAATTTTATCATTAGTTTAGGTAACTTATGCCGCTGGTTGGCTGAACAAGCTGAAGCACTAGGGGTCGAAATATACCCTGGGTTTGCCGCATCGGAAATATTATTCAATGAGAACGGATCTGTTAGGGGCGTAGCTACTGGTGATATGGGCCGCGGGAAAGATGGGACAGAAACTGAGAATTTTACGCCTGGTATAGAGCTTCACGCCAAACAGACTATATTTTCCGAAGGAAGCAGAGGCTCGCTAACAAAGATCCTCTTTGACAAATTCAATTTAAGAAGTGATGCAGACCCGCAAACATATGCTATTGGCATAAAAGAGCTATGGGAAGTTGAACCAGAAAAACATCAGGAAGGGCTTGCACTCCATAGTGTTGGGTGGCCAATTGATGGCTCAACATACGGAGGATCTTTCATTTATCACTTAGAAGGTAATCAAGTCTCCGTTGGTTACGTCATAGGTTTAGATTATAAAAATCCTCACCTGAGCCCCTTTGACGAATTTCAGCGATTCAAAACGCATCCGAAAATCAGACCTCTATTCGAAGGAGGGAGAAGGGTTGCTTATGGGGCCCGAGCGTTGAATGAAGGCGGCTTCCAAAGCATTCCAAAACTGACTTTCCCCGGAGGCTTAATTGTGGGATGCGGAGCTGGATTTCTTAATGTTCCAAAAATAAAGGGGACCCATACAGCGATGAAGTCGGGGATGACGGCTGCTGAAGCAGTCGAAAATGCTTTTAGAACCCACGGACTTAAGTCCGGTGCTGAAGTTGTTGACTATAAGACTAGGTTGGAAAAAACATGGCTGTGGGATGAGCTACATAAAGTCAGAAATATTCGGCCAGGGTTTAGGGCGGGTCTTATGCTTGGTCTAATCAATGCGGGAATAGATACAATTTTATTTAGAGGTAAGGCTCCCTGGACGCTCCGAAACCACCACGATCACGAAGCTTTACAGCTAGCAGCTCACTGCCAGAAAATCGATTACCCAAAACCCGATGGGGTCGTAAGTTTTGATAAACCTTCGTCTGTTTTTCTCTCAAACACAAATCATGAAGAAAATCAACCAGTGCATCTTCAGCTCAACAATTCCTCAGTGCCAGTTAATTTCAACCTCCGCCTGTACGACGCACCCGAACAGCGCTTTTGTCCAGCGGGAGTTTATGAAATTATTAGAGATGAGGAAGGAGAGAACCCTCAATTACAAATAAACTCGCAGAATTGTGTTCACTGCAAAACCTGCGATATAAAAGATACTTCCCAAAATATCAATTGGGTTGTACCGGAGGGTGGAGGGGGACCAAATTACCCAAACATGTGAAGAAATTTGCGATGGTAAATCAATGGTTCCCGAGACAGTTGAAACATATCTATCATCGCTGCGAGGCGGTTATCTCTACTTCGTTCTCTTTTGCGCGCTTCTTCTCCTGAACTCGTGCACGACAAAAAATAGCCTAGATATCAATGCGAATGTTCCATCAGCTTCAAATGCGGGCAATTATCTCACGGGGAGAGTTGCATATAACAACCACGATCTAAATGATGCTACATCAAGCTTCAGAGACGCATTAAAAAAAAATCCGAACGAGAACTTGTTACTACGGCGAAGCTTTATCGCGGAACTAGAGGCTGGAAATTTAGATCACGCTATTAGGCTTGCCGAGCGTGCTTTGAAACAGAAGAAAACCTCTATATTTATGCATCTTGTAATTGGTTTACGAGACGCTAAAGAGGGAAACTGGGACAAAGCGCTCGGTAATTTTACCAAAATGGAGTCTTCACAAGTAAATGAGATTTTAAAACCTCTGTTGCTTGGCTGGTCCTATCTTGGAAAAAAAGACCTCCCGAAAGTTCGGCAAAATCTATTAAGCTTAAAGAAAAAAAGAGGCTTTGAGCTTCTTAGTCTCCTCCACACAGCACTCGCCCTTCAAGATCAAGAAAAGATATCTGTTATAGACAAACTATTAGATGAAGCTATTGGGAGCGTCGAGGAAACCCCAAGTAGACTTGCCCTAACTGCAGCAAACTACTACCAGAAAACAGGTAGAACAGACACAGCTATCGACCTAATCGATAAAATTAAATCCAAAGATTTTAATTTAGAAATTTTGAAAGGGGGACGACGCATTACTAAAGGCTCTAGTCTTTCCGAGGTAACCGTTAGGTCTCCACAAGATGGAATATCAGAAGCGCTTTTCGATATAGCGAGCGCATTAAGAGACGAATATGACAATAATGCTTCGCTTATTTTTGTGCGTCTCGCTAGTTATATGCGCCCGGAGTTTCATTCCGCCCAAATACTTTTAGGTGAAATTCTTGAGGAGCGAAGGAAGTATCCAGAGGCCATAAAAGAATTTGAACAAATCCCAGAAAAATCGATATTCTTTAGGATGGCACAGTTACGACTATCACAAACCCTAAGGCAAGATGGCAAACCACGTGCTGCAATTCTGGTCCTGGAGAGGCTTGAGCAGCGGCAACCAAAAAATGCTGAAAATTTTATAAGGCTCGGGGATATATACCGATCTCAAAAAGATTGGGATGAAGCGATTTTTGCTTACAATACGGCTATAAATCTTACAAATAGAGATAGCAAGTCGGACTGGATTTTATACTACAGCAGAGGTGTAGCGCTCGAGCAATCTGGGCAGTGGGATATGGCTGAAGCTGATTTCATCAAGGCTCTAGAACTTGCCCCCAATCAGCCCTTTATAATGAACTATCTTGGATACGCCTGGACAGAGCAAGGTATAAATTTGAAAAAAGCAGAACAACTTATTCGAAAAGCGGTAAGTTTACGGCCAAAAGATGGCTACATAACAGATAGCCTTGGCTGGGTTTTGTATCAAACTTCTAGGTTCGATGAAGCCGTTCCTATTTTAGAACGCGCGGTGCGACTTCGCCCAAACGATGCGACAATCAACGATCATCTGGGAGATGCATATTGGCAAGTTCAACGCAAACTAGAGGCTACTTATCAGTGGAAGCGAGCGATTACAATGAACCCAGACTCCGAACTAAAGGAAAAAATACAGCAAAAGTTGTCTTTTGGTTTAGACTAGATAGTTTTTATATTGAAACATCAAAAATTGGTAGTAGGTTGTGCTCTCATCACTGGCTTTCGCGAAAATAAATTTGCTTTTGAAAGTGACTGGCCGTCGCAACAACGGGTACCATCTTCTAGACAGTTTGGTAGGTTTTTGCGAATTTGGTGATCGCTTGGAAATTTCTTTAAATGAAGCCCGAGACGAAATCATTATGGAAGGTACGTTTGGGCTAGAAATTGGCGACAACAATATTATTAGAAAAACATTAGAAAAATTTCGAGAAACGACCAAATGGGAACAGCCTGTAAGGATACGATTAGAAAAAGAAATTCCAATTGGAGCCGGGCTTGGTGGCGGCTCTTCCGATGCAGCAACAATGCTCAGGCTATTATCACAAATTCCAAACAGCCCTCCCCTTACTCACAAAGAACTATTTAACATGGCTTTAGAATTAGGTGCAGACGTACCAGTATGCCTTCACGGAAAAACAACTAGAATGCAGGGAATTGGGGAAAGACTTTCACTACTCCAACCGCTTCCAAAACTACCCATCGTATTAGTTAACCCAAATTGCCGACTAGAAACTAAAGATGTTTTTGGAGCATTCAGGGGAAATTACTCAGATCCAATAGATAGTTACTTATTGGAAAAGTCCTGGAACCAGGAAAAACTAGAAAACTTATTAACATCAGAACGGCAAAATGACCTTTACGACGCAGCTATTTCGTTAGTTCCGCAAATCTCCCAAGTTTTGAGACTATTAAGGGAGCTGCCAGGAGTGATAGGCGTTGGCATGTCAGGTAGCGGGGCAACCTGCTTTGCTATTTTCGAGCGTGGTAAAACATCAAAGATAAATGAAGCATTGCGAAAGCTTAACGGGACGACTTGGTGGCATAAACTAACTTATTTGCTTCCTTGAAGGTGCGTGAGTGTTCAGCGAGTTTAATCAAGCCAAAAGCGCCCGCCGCCTCGTTGTCGTAAAGATTAATTCTTGATAAAGCGTATATTAGTTTATCGAATAGTTATTTTTCATTTTCTGAGAATCCTAGTGCTTCAATAGGCTGTACCTGATTAAAATGTTTCAATCCGTTGCCGTTAGATCGAGCTGGTGTTGCTAGAATTTTAGCAGCCTGTTTAATGCCTTGCTGCGCTGCTTTTGAAAACCATAAATTGGCTTCTTCTAGGTTCACTGAAGTACCGATACCTTTAAGAAAAAAAACCCCGAGATTGTACTGCGCTTTGGCATAGTTATTTTGCGCTGCCGCATAATACCAAAGCAAAGCCGTCGACTTGTTTTCTGTGACGCCTAACCCTTTATCATAGAGAACGCCCATGCTGTATTGTGCGGGCGGAAATGCTTGAATGGCTGCTAAATTAAACCAATTTAATGCCCTGTTGATATCTTTCTTTTTTGGAGAAGCTAGGGCCATTAGTCCTAAATGGTATTGAGCTTTTGGATCTCCTTTATTTGCATTCTCCAGCAGGTCCGCGTCTTTAAGATTTTTTTCTGAGGACAACCGTTGTTTGCTTGTTTCAAGATGACCTCCGTGTGGGCTAAAGGTCTTTTGCTTGGAGATTACATTAGGTTCACTTTCTTTTTTTTTTCTGATTCTGGGTAAGTGCTAGCTACTTTTGGGTTGGGAATTGGTTTTTGAGTAGTTCTATTATTCAAATATTCATTAGATTGTCTTATTTGGGCATCCTCAGTGCCCGCAGGGAATACTCCTTTGCTTGATCCACTATCACTCTCAATAGCTTCGGAAGACACTTTTGGGTCATCTTTTAACCCTATGAATTTAAGGATTGTTTTTGTAACTAGATGGTCAACTTCATCGTAAGCATCTTCAACGGTCTTTAAGATAGAGTTCATATTTACGAGCATGGCACCGCTATATTTATAAAAGAAGGTCTTATAATGTGGCGGAAAAATAAATGCTGTAACACTTATCATGCCACCCAAGAAAACCAGCAAGGGTAAAATTAACAACCACTTGTTGAGCGGCTTTCTTTTAATTATTTCCTGATTAGTCGTTGCATTTGGCTCAACTAATTTTTCTTTATCTAGTATGGAATCTTCTTCGAAATAATCAAATTCCTCACGATCAGAGAAAAATTCTTCCCCGGTTTGTTCAAGATCAAAGGTGGGGGGAACAGGAGCTGGCCGCTCGTCAGCGATATAGCTTTCGTTATTTATGTCATCGTCATTGGCTATTTCTTTATTTAAAAGCTCCTCTCTAATATCTTCGATCGGAGCCTGATCCTGGTATAACGTTTTTGGCTTTGATTTTAATGCCTCAGCCGCAACCAGTCGCAACGCTAGTTCATTAAGTCCAAAAGTTATAGGACGTAATTCTTTTTCGAGACGGCTATCATATTCGTCTAAAGCTTTTGACAGGCTTTGAATATCAACATCTTTTTGGGTGGAAAGCTCTTTTGGTTCATAAGCATTTTGCTCTTCTGAATTTAGTAAATTGCTGTCGTCACGCGAAACCTGCGCCTGCTGCTCCAAAATAATTTTGTCGACCCACGTTCCTATCGGAAGTCCGGCTTCTTTTGCTTTCTGGCGCGCGGTCTTTCGGGTTTCTTCGTCGATACCCTTTACGCTCCATGGAGTTAATGCCTGGCTCATTCATCTTCCAAATATCAACTACGTTTGGGTAGCTTATTTATACAGAAATTAGCAAATTGTTAATATTCCAACACCAAGCATATTTCATACTTTATGATCTATCAAACATTAATCAAAATCTTACAGTAACCAAAACTAGCATCAGCGTTCTATCTCGTGGCGACTTTCCAAAGCTTCTAATCTTAAGGACAGTTTCAATACGATCTCTTTCAGTGGCTTCACTGCCTCTAAAACACGATCCTCCGTCTCATCTAGCTTTTTCAGCAAACGGTCTTCAGCGCGTTTAGGAACCTCTGTTACCATTTGGGGTGTTTTAAAAACATCATTAGTTTTTTGTTGGCTAACACTAGTTGACTGAAACGCTTTCGTTTCGTTCTGAATCACATTTGTTAACCACTCGCCCATGGTGATGCCTCGTTCAGCAGCAGCTGTCCTTACAAAATCTCTGGCTTCAACAGACACACCTTTTATACTCCACGGAAACTTTCCAGTTTTAACACTTTTCCCCATTGACAAGACCTCCTACATTATTATAACGCACGAGTGGACAGTTTGTTAAGACGTGGCTTCCAGTTAATCTTTGCCTTCATAATCTGACTGCCCAAAAAATTGCTGGGGCGTGGCCAAGCGGTTAAGGCAGCGGGTTTTGATCCCGCCATCGCAGGTTCGAATCCTGCCGCCCCAGCCACTGAATAGTCAACGTTTTCTCCCATTAACCTCAATCCAAAGGCTAGACTCAAAAGCGCCTGGTAAAACAGGGATCCAACACAAGCCATGCTGCTTTATAGACTCTTTTAGATAAAGCCTCACGAAATGACTTGAAAAAATTGGTTCAAATCTTCCCCCTAAGAGTAGCGATGATATAACTAACTGCTCATTATATCCCCTCCACTTCCAGTTAGAAGGATAATGATCTGGGAGAAATATGTCGTGAAAGTGAACAAAAACGCCTTTTGGGAGATCTGGTAAAATTTGGTTAACTATTGTATCCACATCGCTCCCTGATACCGCGATATGGCTTGAATCGATTACTAAAAAATCACCTTCGCTTAACTCTGGTAGTTTCTTTAGATCCACCGATTGGATTGTTTTTTCGAAGAAATTAATTCGTTCGGAAAAAAACGACGCTCGAGGAGCAGGGTCCACGCAAGTCAAGGAGGTATCTAAATTACCATCTTTGATCGCTTTTAATATAAAACGCGTCGAGTGACCCGAGCCTATTTCTAAAATATTTTTGGGTTTTTTCGATCTAACGAGACTGTAAGCGACTGCTGCATCAAGTCCAGGGAACCAATCTTGATGCCAACGAGGTGTATTTTTACTTCGGGGCTGACGATCGATTTTTTTTAGATCTTTGTTGAATGCTGAGACTGTTTCAAGAGTATCTGAAAACGCGTCTATTTTGTCTTCTAAAAACCACTTGTGTATCCAACAAGTTTTATTTTTATTCCTTTCTAATCCAGCGGCATATCTATGCGGTATAAAGAAACCCATATCTTTTATATTTAAGACAGTTAGGAGCCCATAGATCATTCGTTTTATACTCATCTAAGGGAACCAGCTATAAAAAGATATTTTTCAAAACTATACCTCGAGCTCCATTCCTTCCATTGCCACTAAAGAGCCCGGTCTGGCTTTATTTACCTCTTCGGAGATAATATCCATTGCAGCATCATCATTCCCTGGGTCATGGTGAAAAATTATGAGCTTTTTTACTGAAGCCGCGTCGCATAACTTCACACCCTCTTGCCATGTGGAATGACCCCAACCAACAAAATTGTGATAATTTTCATCAGTAAAACATGCGTCATATATTACTAAATCCGATCCACTAACAAGACTTTTTATATTCTGGTCTATTTCTCCTACTTTGTGCTCAGTATCGGTGATGTAGCAAACTGATCTTCCCCCAAAATTTACTCTATACCCCACTGCCCCTTGGGGATGATTTAACGCCACCGTAGATAGATTTATTCCTCCATCCAGCTCAATTTTATCGCCAGGTTTAAATGTCAAGAAATCTAAGTTTGCATTAAACACCTCCAACGAGACCGGAAACATTGGAGGGCTAGTAAGCTTTTGGAATACTTCCTTTATAGGTATCTGCTGATCAAAGACACCCGACCAAATTTTGAAATTACTTTTAGGATTAAACGCTGGCGCAAAAAATGGAAAACCTATTATGTGGTCTAAGTGAGCGTGACTGAAGAAAATGTCAGCCTCAATCTTACCCTTTTTAATTAATTCCTGACCGAAAGCGCGAAGTCCTGTACCAGCATCAAATATTAAGGTCTTATCTCCACAGGTAATTTCTACGCAGGGGGTATTTCCGCCGTATCGTTGATAAGCCAAACCGGGACACGGTATGCTTCCTCGTACCCCCCAGAACTTAATTATTAATTTTGCCTCTTTATTCAAGATCGCACCTTTTCCCCGGCCAAACTCATTTACCTTTTGAGATCCGACTGATAATTGCAGATATTATCTAAAGATTTCCGTTAATACAAATTCAAGCGATAACCGTTTTCAGTTGTAGTCAGAATAAATGCCTCCGAGGAGCTGTTCTCAATTTTTTTTCTGAGACGGTAGATATGTGTTTCCAAGGTGTGTGACGAAATTTCATCGTTATACCCCCATACATCACTCAGCAGTTTTTGCCTCGATAATTCATTTTGAGGAGCCTGCCACAATTGCCACAAAATATCCGTCTCCTTTTCGGTTAGTCTAATTCTAACCTTAGTATCTAAATTAATTAAAACCTTTTCATTTCGCCGAAAACCATAGTTTGCTATTTTCAGATCTTTACTGCCGATGTTCTGTAAAGCAATCTTCCGAGATATCGCTGTTAGTAAGTCACTCACCTTTATTGGCTTTAATAATATTTCTTTTTGAGAATCTAACTTTTGGCAAACACCTTTAAGGGAGGAATCATCTGGTATTAAAACTATCAATTGTGATTCTGGAAAACTATCGCAAACCTCAGCCAAAACGGCCGTATTATGCTGGCTTTTATTAATATTCACTAAAATGATATCGGTTGTTTTTTTTTCTCCTTTGAGCTTCTGCAGCTCTTGATAACCTATCACTTGATGAACTAAATATGTTTTGTCGAATTCTAATTGTTTGCGTAGAGCAGAGCTGCTGTCATTATCGCTATCGACTAATAAAAGCTTTTTCATATGCGATCTCTTCAAATACTTTGTTAGATCTGATTAGGTTCATTCATTAATTGGTTGGCAATTCTTTAACCACAACATCTTTCCAAAAGGCTATATGGCCTTTAATGCGTTTAGCTTTTGACTTCGGCCGCAGATAGCTCCAAGCTGCGTCCTTAACAGAGTTTTCCATTGTTTTTATATCAAAGTAAGTCGCCATCCCTTTCCACGGACAACGCGTCGAAGTTTCCGTTTGAAAAAGATATTCTGTTTTAACGTCATTTTTCGGAAAATAAATATTGTTTTCAATAACCAAGCAATCTTCCGATTTCGCGATTACAGTGTCTCCCAATGAGGCCACAAACATATTTGAATCCCCTGTATAGCTTAAAATCGTGGTGCAAAAATTAGCTTAAGCATTTCGTTTGATAGAGAACTGCTCGGGTCACAAAACGACTCGCAAACTGAAAAATGGTTTCCATCTTCTATGATCGATTTCAGGACAGGTTGCTTGGCTTCATTTAACACATCAGTCAAACGATTGGTTTGATAAAGATACTCTTGCCCCTCTTTTGCCCCAACTGCAATTATTATTGGAGGCAGCTTGACCTCTTCTGGAACCATGTTTTCAACTACTCGGACAGGGCTAAATTTATCTACTTCATTAAGAGTTAACCTGACTTGAGCGTTTAAGTAGGATAATCGTATTGGCTCAAGGTCATGTATACCACTCAAAGAGCACCCACCCTTCAGGTAGCTTGGCCCACTTGGGCTACACATCAACCCCGTAAGGTGGCCGCCAGCAGAATGCCCTGCAACAAAAATTTTGTTCTTATCGCCGTCAAATTGCCACGCGTTTTCAAAAATCCAATCTAGACAATTTCTGATATCTTCAACTATCGACCCAATCTGAACCGCGGGACATAGGCGATATCCGATGGAAATAAAATTTACGCCGGCGGCTGTATAAAACGGCGCCAAAAATCTACCTATACTTTTACTACGGGAAGACCAATAGCCCCCGTGTATGAATGCTAATATAGGACCCATTGGTTTGTTAATGGGAAAGATATCCATCGACTGCATATCATCTGGGCCATATTTAATGTCAAGCTTGCAGGGTAAGAGTGCACATGCTTCATCACCTCTTTTCTCCCACAGGTTAATTATTTCAACTGCATTTGATATTTTGTTGAGATTGTTGTATTCGCTATCTAGCGATTCCTGGCTCAGCCCTTTATAGATAAACTCTGTTGTTGACACGACTAGCCCTTTTTACCCTTTATTAGAAAACAAATTTAAGACAATTTTTGATCTATGACCATGCTTAAGGTTCCAGGAAAAAATGACAACTTCAGAGCAAAATAAAAACTCCTACCAACTTAATAAAAATTCTGATGAGCAAGAGACTAATATGGCTCGTGAAAAAACATCTGTGGAGAGAGCCATTAGCGACCTTCGGAGGGGCGCACTTGTTATGCTCTTTGATCCTATAAGACGAACCGCCGCTATAATCCAAGCCGCCGAGTTATCAACTTCCGAGGGCCTTGATCTAATCTTAAAACTGGCTGGCTCTGAACCCTCGGTAGTAATAACAAACCGGCGAAGCACAGCCATTCGTATAAACGCAAAAACAACAGAAGTTATTAGCGTTAGTATTCCCCCACAAGGGGGAATTGAACTGGTACACAGACTCGCCAACCCTATTTTCGAAACCGAAGATGGGTTTGGATCTATTGATCAAGAAGAATTAGATAATCTACCCGTGGTTCCAGAAGCTAGTGACGGCTTAGCGCCAAAAGCTGTACAGCTTGTAAAATTCGCTCGGCTTTTGCCCAGCGTTGTCTTATCTCGTATACCTTATGCTGAAATGAGTCGCTTGTCCGGTTGGAATAAAGCAGACTCTTTGCTTGCCGTTGACGCCAGATTAATTGATGCCTTACCTGAAATGCGTGCACAAAGATTAGTAAAGGCTGTATCAGCGCAAGTGCCCCTCATTGACTCAGAGAAAACAAGTTTAATAGCGTTTCGACCTGTTGATGGGGGGGAAGAACATGTGGCGATAGTCATTGGAGACCTAGATACCGATCAAGCGGTTTTGGTAAGACTTCACTCTCAATGCCTAACTGGAGACTTGCTTGGTAGTTTGCGCTGCGACTGCGGCGATCAACTGCGCGGGGCTATAAAAGCTATTTCCGAGTATGGTGGAGGAGTTTTAATCTATTTGGCGCAAGAGGGACGAGACATCGGCTTAGTGAACAAATTGCGGGCCTATAACCTACAGGACTTAGGGTCTGATACTGTAGAAGCCAATCACCAAATTGGTTTTGAGGTCGACGAGAGGATTTACGCGCCAGCAGCTGAGATTTTAAAACAGCTTGGAATTCAAAAAGTGAAGCTGTTGACCAATAATCCCAACAAAATTGATCAGTTGGCCGCAACTGGGATCGATGTTATAGAACGAGTGAAGCACGCATTTCCGCCTAACCCGCATAATGCTGAGTATCTAAAGACAAAAGCTGCAAAAACTGGCCACCTTTTCTAAAGGTATACACAAATTACGCTAAATCTGCCTTTGACACGAATAAGTTAAAGCCACATCTTCCTACGTGTGTATGAGAATTGAAAATGGAAGCTTTATTCAGTTGAGTGCATTCAAGTAAAGCTTGCCTGGATGATGATATGTATATTGTTGTAGAACAGACACAAACGAACCACTCTCGCCTGTCTTTTAGAGGTTTAGAGTGTCGGTGCAGCATTGGTAAGGGAGGCATCACAGAAAATAAAGTTGAGGGTGACCTCTGCACTCCAGCAGGAAAATGGCCTCTTCGACGGGTTTTTTACCGTGAAGACCGCGTACAACAGCCAGACACAAGCCTTCAAACTCTTCGTGTTTCTAGAAATATGGGTTGGTCAGATGACCCTTGTGATGACAGAGGATATAACACTTTAATAAAAACACCCTATCCCTATAGTCATGAGACACTTTGGCGTTCGGACAGCATATACGATATAATTATCGAACTGGGATATAACGACAACCCTCCAACTTTAGGCAAGGGCAGCGCCATATTTGTGCACCTTGCACGCCCTAATTTTGATCCAACGGCGGGCTGCATTGCTCTAAAAAAGTCTGACCTATTAAATCTGCTTTCTTTGGTAAGTCACGATGATTTATTGAATATAGTTATATGAACGATGAATTTAAGTGTCTCGGCTACCGAATAAAGCTGTCCCTAGCCGAATATGAGTTGCGCCGAGCTTTATGGCCACGTCATAATCACTACTCATGCCCATGCTAAGGTTTTCTAAGTTTGTTTCTTTGGCAATATTTGCCAGCAACGCAAAATGTAATGCAGGGGTTTCATTGGCGGGCGGAATACACATAAGTCCTATGATTTTCAGGTTCAGATCATTTCTGCAATAATTAACAAAATCTGCTGTCTCTTCTGGATACACACCAGCCTTTTGTTTTTCCTCTCCGGTATTCACCTGAATATAGCAGGGTATTTCCACTTTCTGCTTGGACATTTCTTTTGAAAGTGCAGCAGCAAGTTTTGGTCGGTCAACTGTTTCTATGACGTCGAAAAGAGCAACTGCTTCTTTCACCTTATTTGTCTGAAGCGCCCCGATCAAGTGTAACTCTAATCCGTCATATTTTGATTTCAACAGCTCCCACTTTGTCTTTGCTTCTTGAACTCTATTTTCACCAAAGACTCTGTGCCCCAATGTTATTAGCTTCTCTATTTTTTCAATGGGTTGAGTTTTACTGACTGCGACTAACGATATGTCTCTTGTATTTCTCTTTACTTCGGCGGCAGCCAAGTTGATGGCTTCTTGCACGTCTATCAACTTTTCTTTATAGCTCAATCTGCAGCCCTCCTTTATTTATACTAAACCTTAAGTTTACCATTTTTGTCCAAGTAGCCAATCTCAACCATTAACTCTCCATGATTGTCTATGACTTTTGCTATCTGATCACCTGATAGAACGCGACGATAAGAACCTACCTTTCCTTGTCGGAAAAATTTGTGTCCAGCTCGGGACTGTTCAGCGAAACCACTCCTGGTCTCTTGCTGGGAAACCACTTGAAAGGAGCTATTACGAATAGCGCGTTTCAAGCGCGGGGTATCTTTTGGTAACCCTAGAAACTTCGTCAATTTTCCAAACGATTTTACCGGATTTTGAATCATATCTTCGTACCGCAGGCATAAAGGGCTAAGATTTTCTACGCTGAACCAGCTGTAGTAATGATTACTCCAACCTCCCAATATTTGAAAAATCCCCTTTTCTGTGGAATTTATCCGATGATATGGCGATGAGATAGCTTCTATAGTGTCATCAATTGTTAAATTATAATGATCAGAAAAGGAAATCAGCATGTCGAGCGGGTTTCTTATCACATAGACTCCCCCAGCCAAATGCTCCAGCCATATTAATGGACTATTTTCGAAATTCATCACAGCGTTATGCGTTTTGGCAAAAACAGTTTCAGAATGAGATCCCATATATTTCTGAACCTGATTTCGCAGCTTATGAATATTGCTGTCATTCTCATTTCGTAATGATTTTCCAGAGACCGTCTCATATAGAGAAAACGAATTATCCGAAAACTTGACTACACTAAGATCATTAATATCCGCCGGGCTTTGTGTGTTACGAAAAAGATTTTCCAGAAAAATTCGGAGCCAAGTGTTCCCCGACTTTGGATACGACGCCAACCAAATTATACCACCACCCACAGCGGTCTCCGTTTCATGAACAGCTGAAACCCATAAAGCTTCCGCAACTTACGATTTGTTTAATAGAACTTTATCTAAGAACTAGCTAAAAAGAGATTTTTTACTTTAATTTTTTAAAGTCACCCCAAAAGGGCTGCTCTTTTTAGGAATTTTCTTCACCTCTTTAAAACAGTTCTTTTGTGGCTTTAAATTTACATAAAAAAAGGGGCCGCCCAAAGGCGACCCCTCACATTTTTTTTACAGCTATTAGAAGCCGACTTTCAAACCAGTTACAAGATATGTACCTGAATGTTCGTCGTCAGTAACTGTTGCGTCGTCCGTGCTGTACGTCGCCATACCTAAGGTGCTGGCCCACGTTACACCCATGCCAAGCGAGTATTTAGCAGAGAGATGGAAAACATCTGCTTCAGCTTGGCCTGCTTTTGCTGCTCCGCCTTCACGCTCACCATGATGGTAGCCTAAGCTAATGCCCATAGGACCGGAGTCATATGTGATGCTACCTGCGACAGCTGTACCGTCTGCTGCACCAGTGTCTTCAAAGTTTGCTGTTGCGATGTTAACACCGAACGCACCCATGCCTAGTCTTACACCAAAGGCCGTTGCTTGTGGCTCAGAGTCAGCACCTGCACCTGCTTCTGCGTCAGTTACTGTACCGTAACCAGCAGAAATACCTACAGACATGCCGCCCATTTTTGCTTTGTAGTTAGCACCAGCCATCACATAGTCTGACTTGTTAGCATTACGGTCGAACTGTCCGGCACTGTCTTCACCGGCCCATGGAGCATATGATACGCCCAACTGGAAACCGTTCACACGTGGAGTGTAATACGTAATCTTTTCGGAGTCGTTCATTCCGTTGACTTCAATATTAGTTGATCCCATTGGCTGACGGAAATGACCTGACTGGCTAATTGAACCACCAGTGTTTACCCAAGAGCTTTGGTCGCCAGAGTTGAAACCAATACCGTAACCCTTTGCAGAATAGTGCATTTTGTACAGTGCAGAGTTTTCGGAACCAAGGTTGATTTCACCGAAGCCACCCTTAACGATGAGGTATGACTCGTCGATGGTGTCACCACTAGTGTTAGCTTCAAGCTGGACATTCACGCCAACGGACATGCCGTTGTCGAGTTTTGCCATACCTTTGAAATGGATTTCAGAGTCCGACTTTACGTCTACACCGCTAAGATCTTGAGTACCGACATCGTCTTGGCTAACATAGCCAACCCACTGCTCCATATATCCGCCAACGCTCAACTTCATTTTTGCGCTTGCTGGAGCAGAAGCGATCATACCAGCAGCAACTAGTGCTGTTGATCCTAGAAGAATTTTCTTCATATTCTCTTCTCCTTAAGTACCACATTGTGGTAGTTTATTAATGGAGACAACAGCCATAACGCGTTTATAGCTGTAGCTACCTCCAGATTCCTTCAGGTTTTATTGAATTTAAGCCCTTTGGTCAAACATTGTTCACCAAAAATGATGCAAAAAAACCGCGCTGTTACATAAATATCACAGTTTTCCACGAATACCAATTGGCTCAAAAGAGCAAAAGTTGGAGGCGGCAGCGACACACGTTGCTACTAAGGTGCCCTTTTAAACTTTCGCCTGCTAATTCATTTGTTTCTTTGAGCCGCACACGCTAAAAGAAACAGATAATTAATCTTAAAAAGTTTTGCGAGAGTTTGTAAAATGAAACGCTTTTTTTGGTCATTACTCATAGCGCCAATTTTGTTTGGATGTGAGGGGGCGGATATTGAATACAAATACCCTGTCAAAGTAGGCGCCGGTGATCAATACGGTTATGAAGAGCCAGAAAAATTTTTTGGTAAAGATGGCCTCACATTTTTTGACAATATAGGAGAATCAAAAGGCAGAAGCAGTTCAGGAGGCAGTGGAATTGGGGTGAATAGCTTCCTTTGGCGTGCATCCCTAGACACTATAGCATATATGCCTCTTCTGTCGGCCGATCCATTCGGCGGGGTAATTATAACTGACTGGTATGGACCGCCAGAGTCTGAGAACGAACGCTTTAAGTTAAATGTTTTCATTCTGGGAAAAACCCTTCGTTCAGATGGAGTACGGGCGACCGTATTTAAACAAGTAAAGGGTACAGACGGGTCTTGGGTTGACGCCGCACGCGATGGACAGCTCGACAGAGACGTAGAAGACTCTATCCTAACACGAGCCCGAGAGCTTAAAATTAACTCTTTACCCCAACGCTAGAGATTTATAAATCTCAAACAAGCCAGAAATAAGCCAATTGAGGATAAGTTTCACCAATGAAGCGCTATAATTTTCGAGAAACCGAGCAGAAGTGGCAGCAAAAATGGTCTGAAACTAAGACCTTCCAAGTATTTGAAAACACTGACCTTCCAAAATACTATGTCTTAGAGATGTTTCCATATCCATCTGGCCGGATCCACATGGGTCATGTTCGCAACTACACTCTCGGTGATTTACTTGCAAGGTACAAAAAGGCGTGCGGCTTTAACGTGATGCACCCTATGGGTTGGGATGCCTTTGGGCTGCCTGCGGAAAATGCCGCCTTTGAGAGGAATATACATCCCGCAAAGTGGACAGATCAAAATATAAGCACCATGCGTGAGCAACTTAAAGCAATGGGTCTCTCGTATGACTGGGACAGAGAGCTATCAACGTGCGATCCAGAATATTATAAGCATGAACAGAAGATGTTCTTGGATTTTGTAAAAAATAATCTTGCTTACCGAAAAGAAAGTTGGGTGAACTGGGACCCTGTAGAGAACACTGTTCTTGCCAACGAACAAGTCATAGACGGTAAAGGATGGCGTTCGGGAGCGCCTGTCGAAAAGCGCCTTTTGTCACAGTGGTTCTTAAAAATCACTGAATATAGTGACGATTTACTCAAATCAATTGAAACTCTTGAGCGGTGGCCAGACAAGGTCAAACTAATGCAACACAATTGGATAGGACGTTCCGAAGGGGCAACGATCTTCTTTAAAATTAACGGGCATGATGACCGCCTTGAAGTATTCACAACCAGACCCGACACGATATTTGGTGCTTCGTTCTGCGCCATTGCAGCAAACCACCCTATAGCTTCAAGCCTTGGGAAGACCGATTCTAAACTCCAAGACTTCATATCAGAGTGCAACAAGCTCAGCACCAGTGAAGCTGAGATTGAAACGGCAGAGAAACGAGGCTATGACACAGGATTAAAAGTGGCTCATCCCTTTCTAGATGGCTGTGAACTGCCCATTTACGTCGCAAACTTTGTGCTGATGGACTATGGAACTGGAGCCATTTTTGGCTGCCCTGCACATGATCAACGTGATTTAGATTTCGCACTAAATTATAATCTACCCGTGCTCCCTGTTGTCTTGCCAAAAAACGAGAGCGCCGATGAATTTCAAATAAACAAAGTAGCTTACACTGGCCCTGGCTGCATAATTAATTCGGATTTCCTGGATGGTCTAGAAATTGAAGAGGCGAAAAAGGCTGTTATTGCCGCTTTGGAGGCCAAGGGAGCCGGCAATAAAAAAACAACGTATCGTCTAAGGGATTGGGGTGTTTCAAGGCAAAGATACTGGGGATGCCCAATACCAATCATACATTGTGAAGACTGCGGCATTGTCCCTGTTCCCGATGAAGACTTACCAGTTTTATTACCGGAAAACGTAGATTTTGAAAAAGTTGGTAATCCTTTAGAAAATCATCCCTCTTGGAAATTTACCAAGTGTCCATCATGTGAACGTGATGCTCTTCGAGAGACTGACACTTTTGACACGTTCTTTGAGTCATCATGGTACTTTAATCGGTTTTGCGATGCGAAAGGGGAAGGTGCTTTTGACCAAAAGTCTGCTCAGTATTGGTTGCCCGTAGACCAATATATCGGCGGTGTGGAGCACGCCGTTTTGCATTTGCTATACTCTCGGTTTTTCACTCGCGCACTTCATAAATGCGGCTATTTAAACATAGACGAGCCATTCGATGGCCTCATGACGCAAGGTATGGTTTGTCACGAAACTTACAAAGACTCGACTGGCTGGCTTTTTCCAAACCAGGTAACGAAAAACGAAGCCGGCGAGTTCGTAAATTCTGAGACCAACGAAAACGTTGTGCTTGGACGAGTAGAAAAAATGAGCAAGTCGAAACGTAATGTCGTGGACCCAGAAGCGATAATAGAGAGTTACGGAGCTGACACGGCCCGGCTCTTTATGCTCTCTGATTCGCCACCAGAACGAGATTTAGAATGGACGGAGGCTGGTGTTGATGGCGCCTGGCGTTACTTAAATAGACTTTGGAGAAGTATCCTCGAGTTCAATGAGCACCCTTTTCCAAAAACTAGTGAAATATCAACAGCGAAAAAAGGTGACGAACTCCGGCGGCTAATTCACAAGACTATAAAAGCAGTGACGGAGAACATAGAGCGGTGGCGATATAATAGCGCAGTGGCAAATATTCGAGAATTGAGTAACCACTTGAATGATTTTAAACCAGAAAATGGTGATGACGCTAAAGTTAAATTATTTGGATATGAGGTACTTCTACGCCTTATTGAGCCCATGACACCACATATAGCCGAAGAAATTTGGCAGTCACTAGGAAAAACTGACGCTTTAGGTGAGCAGCCCTGGCCTCAATACGATAAGGACTTAGTAATTGATGAAACTATTTCTATAGCAATCCAGATTAATGGTAAGCTTCGAGGCAGCATTCAAATTCAGCGTGATGCCACTGAAGAGGAAGTAAAAGCCTTGGCTCGCGATCTACCCAATATCAAAAAAACAATCGAGGAAAAAGAAGTGCGGAAGGTAATCGTTGTACCAAACAAAATTATCAACTTTGTCATTTAAAGTTATACGACTAGCAGTTTTCTTAAATTTAGTAATGGCAACAGGCTGCGGGTTCCAGCCTCTCTATTCTCATGGGGGCGGTAACTCTAGTCACGTTCTCAATCAACTCTCGCGCATACAAATTAATCCTATAGAAAATCGAACCGGCCAAATTCTTCGAAACTTTCTACAAGATAAACTAACGCCGTCAGGTGTGCCTTCTAGTCCGACGCGCAAGCTTACTATTTCTTTGAAAGAAACTAGGTCTGACATGGCGATTTTACGAGATTCCACATCAACTTTTGCGAAAGTAAAAATGGACGCGAAATACCAACTAGTTAACATTGAAACGAAAAACGTATTAGACAGTGGAACTGTCACCTCCACCACCGTTTTTAATATAGTCAGTTCCGAATACGCTAATCTTAGCGCACAAAAAGATGCGCGCAGACGGACTTTACGTATTATCAGTGACTTAATTAAAGAACGGCTAGCACTGTTTTTTTTAAAGAACCATAAATGATTATTTAATGAAACTTTCGATAAAACATCTGGATAAACTCAGCAAATTATTTCCACCTGAATTACATGGCATTCTAGTTTATGGGCCTGACGCTGGCCACGTCAGTGAAGTTAGCCAAAAAGTAGGAAAATCCCATGTAGAAGATCTTAGAGATCCATTTCGGGTAGAAGAACTAAGCGTCAATGAAATTAAAGAGGATCCAGCTCTTTTAACTGATGCTGCGATGTCCCTACCTATGACCGGCGGAAGTAAACTAATAATAATACGCGAGTGCACCGACGTGCTTACCTCAAATCTTGAGGAAATCAGTCGTCTTGAGTCCACAGAAGCCAAATTTTTAATTCTTTCAGGCACACTCAGCCCCCGCTCCAAGCTTAGAAAGCTCTTTGAAGACAATAAACGCCTGGGCGCCCTGCCATGTTACACTGATCAAGAAGGTGACCTAAGGTCGCTCATTTCAACGGTTATGTCGGAGGCTGGGATTTCTATGCGTCCAGAGGCATTACAGTATCTTGTGACGTCCCTCGGTAGTGATCGCCTTACTACAAGAAGCGAATTAAACAAGCTTATACTTTATGCTGGTAACAACAGCGAGATAAATTTACAGAATGTAATCGATATTATTGGTGATGGTGGGCCGATTGTCCTGGACGCAATACCTTCCAGTATTGCTGATGGCGATATAAAGTCATTTCTTATTGCTCTTGACCGCCACAATTCCGATTCCCAAAACCCCATTAGTATTCTTAGAACTACTATTAGTTACTTTCAAAAGTTGAGAACAGCTAGGGCACTTATTGATCAGGGCCGCTCTGCAAAAGATGCCATTTCTTCCTTGCGCCCCCCCGTTTTTTGGAACAAAAAGCTTGATTTCGAAAGACAATTAAAGAGGTGGAGCACAAATCAATTAAACGATTTACTCAAACGATTGCAAGACGCCGAAGTACTATGTAAAACAACCGGTTATCCTGCCATGACAATAACATCTCAAATTTTGCTAGGTTTATGTATTAAGGGATCAAAACGAGCTTTATCTAGCTAAGAGTTTTTAGTTTTTTAGTTTCTCAAATATATAATCAAACTGTTCTAGCGTTTCGTATTTGATTATCATTTCACCTGTCTCCCCCTTCACATTAAGTATTACCTTCAAACCTAAGGCTTCCTCTAATTGATTTTGAGCCGATAGTGTGTCGGGGTCTAAGCTTTTTTTGCGCGTCTCAAGTGATGAGCGTCGGTCTTGATCTTTAGGATCTGATATACTGGTGTCCGTTTTCGCAAGTTTTTCTGTTGCTCGTACAGACAGGCCCTCCTTGAGCACTACCTCTGCTAGTCTCTCGGGGTTTGGGGAAGTAAGTAATGCGCGGGCATGTCCTGCTGACAACTCATTATTCTCTATCTTGGTCTTGACAGACATTGGGAGGAGCAGCAACCGAAGTGTGTTAGCTACATGGCTCCTACTTTTCCCAACCCCCTGCGCGACTTGTCCTTGGGTATAGCCATGAACTTCCATCAATTTGGCGAAGGCCTCGGCTTCTTCAATTGGCGATAAATCAGCTCTTTGAATATTTTCTATTAGTCCAATTTCGATAATCTCTTTATCGTCATAATCATCAATTATAGCTGGAACTTCATGAATTTGTGCTAATTGTGCCGCACGCCATCTTCGCTCACCCGCCACTATTTCAAACATATGCTGTTGTTGGTTAGATCTTCGCACTAGCAACGGTTGCAAAACACCCTTATTTCTGATGCTTTCGGCAAGAGACTCGAGGTCCGCCTTCTGAAACAACCGCCTAGGTTGCCCGGGCCCTGGCATGATTTCGTCTATTGGTACGAGTTGGTGACCACTTTCCTTAGTCGGCTTCAGCTCGCCTGCACTCGCTTCGCCAAACAATGCCGACAGACCTCTCCCAAGTGTTTTACGTTTCCTAGTCGGGTTTTTATCAGTGCTCACTTAGCGATACTCCTCTCGCGTCTAATTACCTCTCCTGCAAGATGAATATAGGCCTGGGATCCCGCACACCGCAGATCATAAACTAAAGCTGGCAGACCATGTGACGGCGCCTCAGAAACCCTAACATTTCTTGGAATCACGGTCTCATAGACCTTTTCGCCTAAATGCTCACGTACATCTGCAGCTACCTGTTCGGTTAAATTATTCCTTTGATCAGCCATAGTCAAAACAACCCCTTGAATTTCTAGGGACGGATTAAACACCCGACGCACTCTTTCTATCGTATTAAGGAGCATACTCAAACCTTCGAGAGCATAAAACTCGCATTGTAGCGGCACCAAAACAGCGTCTGACGCAACGAGCGAGTTCAACGTTAAAAGCCCTAGTGACGGCGGACAGTCTATAAGTACAAAATCAAAGACATCGCGTTCGGTTTCAGCATGCCTAACCAACGCCTCTCGTAGTCTATACTCGCGTTTTTCTGCTGAAACTAATTCTAACTCTGCGCCCGATAAATTTTCTGAGCTTGAAACAATTGCCAAACCTGGCACTGCGCATGGTGTTATGGCTGCCGATAAACTGCACTCTCCACTTAAAACAGCGTAGATATCCAACTCCCTTGCGTCCCTTGGTATCCCTAAACCTGTACTAGCATTTCCTTGGGGATCAAGGTCTATAAGCAATACCTTCATATCGCAAGCGGCCATTGCCGTCGCTAAATTTACGGCCGTCGTCGTTTTGCCAACGCCCCCTTTTTGATTTGCAACTGCCAAAACCCTTGTTCCAGCCTTCTTCTGGGTTGGCTCCTCACTTTTGTCGTTCACTAACCAAATCCTTTACTAAAACGATTTTGCCATCAGGGCTGGTAATGCTTTGTTTGATGACGGTTTTCATCTTCCAGTTTTTAGATGCTGCCGTCAATTCTTCATTCACCCGTGAGCCCTTTGGGAAAATTCCAACCGTGTCTTTGCCAAAAAAAGGGCTGACCATTTTTAGCAGGCCGTCTAAGGGCATCAACGCGCGCGCCAAGACGACATCATAATCCTTAACAAGTAGATTTTCTATTTTACAAGGGTGGACTGTAGCGCTCGCTTCCGTCTCCCTAATCACCTCATATAAAAAAGCACATTTCTTTTTATTCTGTTCAACCAGCTGTACGTTTTTCATGCCCATTATAGAGAGCACCAAACCTGGGAAACCTGCCCCCGTCCCCACATCTATAGCTGAAGCTGCTTTTCTCGGCGACATTAAATAAATCTGGGCACTATCCAGGAAGTGTCTATGCCAAGCTTGCTGCAAACTATTCGTCGAAATCAGATTAATTTTCGATTGCCATCTTGATAACAAGCTGGCGTAGGTTTCTAACTTTTCGATTGTTTCACGTGAAACACTTACATGCTCCAAAAAGGCCTCTGGACCATCCATTTTTTCTTAGCCTGAACCCTGGAGATGCCTGCGTCGACGACCCTGCGCCCGAACATGTCGAAGCAAAATTATGGCCGCTGCGGGGGTTATGCCTGGTATTCGGGCCGCTTGACCAAGGGTCTGCGGCTTTACTGTCTCTAACGCTTGCCGGGCCTCATTCGAAAGCCCGCCAACAGAGCAAAAATCCATACCCTTAGGGAATACTAGATTTTCGTCTTTTCTATAAGCCTCGATATCTGCTTCTTGCCGGCGCACATAACTTTCATACATCGAGTTGTTTCTGCAAAGCTCCAGATATTGTTGTGGTATTTGGCCAACTTCCGGCCAAATTTCGAGAAGCCTCTCTTTTCCGATGTCGCGATGTCCAAGAAGTTCATGGGCTGACCTCTTTATGCCATCTTGGTTCACGGCGATCCCCAGCTTTGAAAGAGCAGACGGCGACAACTTCAGCATTTTTAAGGTATCCTCTGCTTTTTCAATGTTAGACCTTTTCTTTTCAAACCGGCCCTTTCTGTACTCGCTCACACACCCTATGCGGACACCCTTTTCTGTCAAGCGAATGTCAGCGTTATCTGCTCTGAGCTGCAGCCGATACTCTGCTCTAGAGGTAAACATTCTGTATGGTTCTTTTATCTCCTTTGTCACCAAATCATCGATCATTACACCGAGATAACCTTCGGCCCGATCAATTATGAAATTGGGCTCTTTGGCCAGCGCCACCAGACCAGCGTTAATGCCCGCTATTAAGCCCTGGCCGGCCGCTTCTTCATAACCTGTTGTCCCAGTTATCTGCCCCGCCATAAAAAATCCGGCCATTTTTTTTGTCTCGAGTGTGTGTTTAAGTTCGCGTGCATCAACATGATCATATTCAATTGCATAACCCGGTCGGATAATTCTCACGTTTTCTAACCCTGCTATGCTACGGACAAGATGCTCCTGAACGTCGGCGGGCAAAGAAGTAGAGATGCCGTTTGGATAAACAGTGTCCGTATTTAACCCCTCAGGCTCTAGGAATATTTGGTGCTTGTTCTTGTCGGCAAAGCGTACAACTTTATCCTCTATGGAGGGGCAATATCTAGGCCCAACTCCCTCTATTTGTCCCGAGTAGATCGGCGACTTATTTAAGTTTTTAGTTATAATAGCATGTGTGGTCTCGTTTGTGTTGGTGATGAAACAAGATCTTTGTTCGTTCTGTATTTCATCTGTTAAATAAGACAATGGCTCTGGGGGACAGTCCCCATTTTGTTCAAGCAGCGACCCCCACGCTATGGTTTTTCCATCTAAGCGAGGGGGTGTGCCCGTCTTAAGACGCGACAACGCAAACCCAAACTTCTCGAGCGTTAAAGCTAGCCCAATCGAGGGTTCGTCGCCTATTCGGCCAGCCGGTGTCTTGGATTCCCCAAGGTGAATAACACCCCGCAAAAATGTCCCCGTGGTTAGAACCAAGGCACTGCAGGCCACCTTCTCGCCACTACTCAAAACCACTCCCGTGACCACCCCGGTTTTTTCACAAACAACATCCTCTACCGTAGCCTCCATTATGGAGAGGTTGTCTTGCTGAAAAAGAGTCTGCTGTACTGCCTCTTTATACAGATCACGATCGGCTTGAATCCTTGGCCCGCGCACCGCCGGCCCTTTGCTTCTGTTCAATACTCGAAACTGTATTCCCGAAGCATCTGCCGCTTTAGCCATTAGACCATCGAGAGCATCTATCTCTCGGACCAAATGCCCCTTACCTAAACCCCCAATAGCCGGGTTGCATGACATTTCGCCAATGGTTTCTTTTTTTTGAGTTATAAGAACGGTGGGGACGCCCAGCCTTGCGCTTGCTGCTGCAGCTTCTGCGCCCGCGTGACCGCCCCCTATAACAATCACTTTGGTTTCTGTCACTAGATCTCCATTAAAAATTTCTTAGGGTGTTTTAAGTCTAAATCTTTTTATTTTAAAGAAGAATTTTTGTCTTTGTTTCACGTGAAACATTATTTTCCAATACAAAAATCTCCAAAAACTACATCCAACAAGTCCTCCACATCAACAGCGCCCACCACCCGGCCCAGAGATTTGGTGGACGCCCTTAGCTCTTCCGCTACGATTTCCGGTTCTTCGCCCAACAAAAGTGCTGTTTTCGCGGACTTTATACTATTTAGGCAACTTTGGAGTGCTTCTCTATGCCTGGTTCTTGTAATCACGGGGGGTTCTTTACCGACCATTCTTTTCGACACGATCTTTTTTAGCCCGTTTAACAATTTATCTAGTCCGATCTCATCCTTAAGAGATATGGCAAGCGTTTCTTCCTTCTTTAAGTCTCTCGGCAGCAAGTCTATTTTATTTAGAACAACCAGATCGCGTTCTGGGTTTGGTTTCAGTCGCTCTAGGAAGCCTGCTTCCGTGCTTGGCTCAAGAAGTATCAGGCGACTGTTTGCTGTCTTTGCCCATTCTTGCGCACGTTTTATCCCCTCATTTTCTATGGGGTCCGTTGATGCCCTAAGCCCCGCTGTGTCAGCTATTATTACAGGGTACCCGCCCAGGTCCAGAGATGCTTCTAAGACATCCCGGGTGGTGCCAGGTTGTTCAGAAATGATAGAAACTGGCCTTTTTGACAGCCAATTCACCAATGTAGACTTTCCTGCATTTGGAGGCCCTATGACAGCTACACGAAAACCTTCTCTCAAAATCTCACCTCGCCTGCCATCATTGAGGCCTTTCTCGATATCTCTTATCAACACGCTCATTTCGTCACCCAAACTTGTCAGGGTGCTTTCTGGGATTTCCTCGTCTGGGAAGTCAATATAAGCCTCTACGTGTGCCGCTATCTTAATTGCTTTTTCCCGCCACCCAAAAGCTATTTCGCTCAAGGCTCCGTCTACTTGAGCAAAGCTTTGCACCCTTTGAGCTTCCGTCTCTGCTTGAATTAAGTCGTTTATCCCCTCTGCCTTGGTAAGATCCATCTTCCCATTCAGCACCGCCCGTTTCGTGAATTCACCCGGCTCTGCTATTCTAAAACCCCCTTGTTTTTGCAATGTATTAATAACTGCCTCTATAACTGCCCTGCCTCCATGCACATGCAGCTCCATCACGTCTTCTCCTGTGTAGCTCCTTGGGCCTTTGAAAAATATAACAAGGGCTTCGTCTAGCTTGCGTTCTCCATCCTTCAAAATGGCCACAGACGCTAGACGCTGCTTTTGCAGTTTAAAACCTAGAATGTTGGCCGTTGTCGACGCAGCGTTTCCCGATATCCGGATCAAGGCGGTTGCTGCATGCAAAGATCCGGTGGCTAAAGCCAAAATGGTGTCCTCAAAATTTTGCGACATCTTGTGCCTTTGTAAAGCGTAGGTTGCTGAATTAATATCCTATTAATATAGTCTTTTCAGAGACCAGGGTTCCGTGCTACTGGTTATTTTAGATACCCAAAACCGGTTGGGTGTCGATCCTCTCAGTTTAGATTTGAACACAAAGCATCTACCGGCATCACAAATAAGGGTTCTCGGAGTATAGCTCAAGTTTAAATAGTTACAGTAATTTTTTGAGGTGTAGTGTGGTAAAAGCTATAAGGTTTCATAAGGTTGGCGGCCCAGAAGTGTTATCATGGGATGATATAGATTTACCCCCTTTAAGCGAGGAAGATATAAGGGTTCGTCACACTGTTATTGGCCTTAATTTCATAGACACTTATCATCGTAGTGGCCTTTATCCACTCCCCCTTCCCTCAGGTATTGGTATGGAGGGTGCCGGCATAGTAACCGGTGTGGGACCAGGCGTAACATCTCTAAGCCTTGGCGACCGTGTAGCATACGCCTCACCGCCTCCCGGCTCTTATGCTGAGGAGCGCAATATAAACGCTAATGCTGTCGTTAAAATACCAGACAGCGTTTCTGATAAAGTAGCCGCTGCCTTGATGCTTAAAGGTTTAACGGCTCAATATCTAATTCGGCAGATACATAAAGTTGGTCCTTCCGACACTATTTTGATCCACGCCGCCGCCGGCGGTGTAGGATTAATCGTCTGTCAGTGGGCGAAGCAGCTAGGCGCTACCGTTATTGGAACGGTGGGCAGTGATGAAAAAGCTGCGCTAGCTAGTGATAACGGTTGTGATTACCCGATTGTCTACACCAGAGAAAACTTTGTTGATAGGGTGCTGGAAATAACGAATGGAAACAAGCTGCCTGTTGTATATGACTCTGTTGGAAAAGACACCTTTGAGCAGTCGCTGAATTGTCTACAACCTCTAGGGAAAATGATTAGTTTTGGTCAATCCTCTGGATCTATACCGCCAGTCGACCTGGGTGTTTTCGCCCAAAAAGGTTCTCTTAGCTTTACTCGACCCACTCTTTTTCATTACGCCAGCGACAAGGAAAGGCTAGACGCGATGGCGCAGGATTTATTTGGTGTCGTTGCTAGTGGCGATGTTCAAATACGAATAGATCAAGAATTTCCTCTTAAAGAAGCAAGAGCGGCTCACGAACTATTAGAGGCCCGGAAAACTACTGCCTCTACGATTCTTTTGCCTTAAACTCAGGAGTTCATAGCATCAAAGAAGTCGTCGTTATTTTTTGATACCTTTAACTTGTCAAGCAAGAACTCCATAGCATCTATCGTCCCCATTTGTGACAATATACGCCGCAAAACCCACATTTTCGATAGGGTTGCCTTGTCTACCAGCAACTCTTCTTTTCGGGTGCCCGACTTTGTAATATCAATGGTCGGAAATGTTCTTTTATCGGATAGCTTCCTGTCTAGAATCAATTCTGAGTTGCCTGTCCCTTTGAATTCCTCGAAAATTACTTCATCCATCCGTGATCCTGTATCTATAAGGCCAGTCGCTATGATAGAAAGCGATCCCCCTTCTTCTATATTTCTAGCTGCGCCAAAAAACCGTTTCGGCCTTTGTAACGCGTTTGCATCCACTCCACCCGTTAACACCTTTCCTGAAGACGGTACAACCGTGTTATATGCTCGTGCTAGTCGTGTTATAGAGTCCAGCAAAATAACTACATCTCTTCTGTGTTCCACCAACCGTTTCGCTTTTTCTATGACCATTTCTGCTACCTGAACATGTCGGCTTGCTGGTTCGTCAAACGTCGAACTTATCACCTCACCGTTTACTGTCCTATCCATATCGGTTACCTCTTCTGGCCGTTCATCTATCAATAAGACGATGAGGTAAACTTCCGGATGGTTATGAGCTATCGATTTCGCTATATTTTGGAGCATTACAGTTTTTCCTGTCCTCGGCGGTGCTATAACTAATGCTCGTTGGCCCTTTCCTATTGGGGATATCAAATCAATCACTCTGCACGTAGGATCCTCTTGTTTGGTGTCCTGCTTTTCCGTCTCCAGACGTAATCGTTCGTCAGGATATAAGGGTGTCAAATTGTCAAAATTTATTCTCTGCCGGACAACATCGGGCTCCTCAAAATTTATCTGTTTTACCTTTAAGAGCGCGAAATATCTCTCTCCATCTTTTGGTGACCTTATTTCACCCTCTACTGTATCACCGTTTCTCAGCCCGAACTTTCTAACTTGGCTGGGTGATACATAAATGTCGTCCGGCCCCGGTAGATAATTGGCTTCTGGTGACCTCAGAAAACCGAACCCATCTGCTAAAGTTTCTAGAACCCCCCGTCCAAAAATAGCAACGTCATTTTCTGCCAGTTGCTTTAATATTGCAAACATCATATCTTGTTTACGCAATGTGCTTGCATTTTCTATAGATAGCTCCTCGGCAAACGCCAACAAATCAGCTGCGCTTTTACTCTTTAGATCCTGTAAATGCATAATAGGAATTGCTCCGTATAACATTTAAACAATGGGTGGGGATTAACTGCTTCTGTGGTGAGTTTTTGAAGCGGTGTATTGCTTCTTTTCTGTAATAGGGTAGTCGTTTAGCCGTTTTCTATTACAAAGTCAATCATAACTAATTCGCCATACTTGGTTTCACTATAGCTAAAATGACTATGAAAATCATTAAAGCAGTAGGTACTTCATTTATCAACCGGTAGAACTTTGGCGTTAAGTTGTTCTCATCTTTTGCAAAAAACCTTCGCCATCTAGCTAACGCCCCGTGATATCCTGTCATAGCAACTAATAAAAATACTTTTGCTTGCATCCAGCCGTCTTCTAAAAGCTCGGGCACCAGCGCTATCATCCATATCCCAAAGACAAAGCTAGCTATCATAGCCGGATTCATAATATAGAGCATTAATCTCCGTTCCATAGTTTTAAACGTTGTATTTAATATGGGCTCTTCTGAACTTTCCGCGTGGTATACGTATAGTCGAGGTAAATATAAAAGCCCTGCCATCCAGGCTATGACACTTATTAGGTGCAATGCTTTTATTAAACTATAATTCTCCATTTAAAAAATTAACCACCCCCTAAATTACGAAGATATTTAGCGAGAATCTCTACATTTTCTGGCGGTGTTTCTGGCAACACTCCGTGACCCAAATTGAAAACGTGTGGTCGTTCTTTCATATTTGTGATGATAGAACTAGCTTGATTTATCATGGACTCGCCCCCTACTAGCAGTGAGATAGGATCCATATTTCCCTGTATGACTACCTTTTTATCTAGCACTTTTGCCGCCCAACTCAGATTTACACTTGTATCAATTGCTACCGCATGTACCCCCGTTTTGTTCACATAGTCGATATACTGGTGTCCAGCACCCTTCGGAAAACCAATTATCTTTACAGTGGGATGTTTCAAATTTATTGAATCCACTATCTCTCTAGTGGGTTTTATAACCCATTTTTCAAATTGGCTTGGTGATAACACCCCTGCCCATGAATCGAATAACTTTACAGCGTCCGCGCCGTGATCTATCTGCGCAATCAAGTGATCTATGGTTGCTTTCGTTACTATTTTTATTAAAGTATTGAAACTTTGATCATCTCTGTACGCCCAGCTTTTGACTTTTGAGTAGTTCTTTGATGCACCGCCTTCTATCATGTAAGTAGCGACTGTCCATGGTGAGCCAGCGAACCCTATTAAAGCCTTATCCCGAGATAGTTGACTGCGACACAGTCTGACTGTTTCATAAGTCGCTTCAATTCGGGCCTTACAGTGTTCAGGGTTTAATCTTTTTATGTCTAAACTATCTCTTAGTGCATCTAGAACTGGTCCCCGTCCCTCTATAAAATCCACGGCCATACCTAATCCATAAGGAACAATTAAAATATCTGAGAATAAAATCGCTGCATCGGGCTCAAAACGGGTCATAGGCTGCAGTGTTACTTGAGAAGCTAAACTGCTATTCAAACACAAGTTTAGGAACCCATTTGCTTTTTTTCTCAAGGCTCTATATTCGGGTAGGTAACGTCCTGCCTGTCTCATAAACCAGAAAGGAGGTCTATCAGATTTATGGCCGGCCAAAGTGCTTAGAAATAAACTACTCATAGAATATAAAAAAAGTTGTTGTTGTTGTTGAGACGATAAATAACGGGGATTAAAAAGAATACCGAAGTATCCACAAATACTACACTATAAACAAAAAAAACAGCATAGGGGAAATACTGTTAATAAGTCCATATAACGTTGAAACAGTAGACGTGTTAACAAAAAGGATAGGGTGAGACTAAACTTATCACGAAATAGTAATGATCTATATTCACATGTTATACTCCTGTTAACAAACAGGGGAAACAATATTATTATCGCTTATATTTAAGACGGAATCTAAATGTGACACATTTATACAGAAATAATACAATTCACTTTAGAAGGCGCAATTGAGAGAAGCCGCATATATATGATAGTGTTGGGAATAACAGGATCAATAGCGATGGGAAAAAGCACAGCCTCAACTATGCTCTCTCACTTGAATAATCCTATACACGATGCTGATAAAACAGTACACGAACTAATGAGTGTAAATGGAAAAGCATATAACGAAATAGCAAAGAGTTTTCCAGAAACTATTCAGGTTGATGGTGTTGATAGGACAAAACTAGGACACGAAGTGTTTGGAAACCCGGAAAAACTGAAGCAGTTAGAAAACATATTGCATCCTTTAGTGCGCGAAGCGAGAAAGCGGTTTTTCGAACAACAAAATCGCTACAAAAAAAGACTAGTGATCTTAGATGTACCGCTCCTATACGAAACAGGAGGCGACAAAGATTGTGATAAAGTTCTGGTTGTGTCGGCCCCATATTTCATCCAAAAACAAAGGGCTTTAGCACGGCATGGCATGACACAGACAAAATTTCAAGACATTTTAAAACGTCAATTGCCCGATCATGAAAAACGTAGACGAGCCGACTTTATTGTACCAACAGGTTTAGGGAAAGCACATACTTACAGAGCCTTGCAACGATTGATACGCGATTTAATTCAAGTAAAGGGCTAACGCAGAAATGAGAGAGGTTATATTAGATACAGAGACAACCGGGCTCGATCCAAAAACAGGGCACCGACTTGTAGAAATAGGTGCCGTTGAATTGGTAAATCACACACCAACAGGGGCGAACTATCAAACTTATATAAATCCTGAGAGACATGTGGATGCCGGGGCACAGGAAATTCATGGATTGACTAATGAGTTTCTGAAACAACATCCGACATTCGCTGATATCTCTGTAGAATTTATGAAGTTCTTATCTGATAGCACTCTTGTTATTCATAACGCACCCTTTGATTTAGCTTTCATAAATATGGAATTAAGTCGCCTAGGAATGGCGTCTATTTGCTCAGAAAGAGTGATAGACACTTTAGTGTTGGCCAGAAAAAAGTTCCCTGGCGCGCAAGCGAATCTAGATGCGTTATGCCGCAGGTTTGCGATTGAGAATCGTCATCGTGAATTGCATGGTGCGTTAGTAGATGCAGCATTACTTGCCGATGTTTACATTGAGTTAATTGGCGGAAAGGAGCCGACTTTAGGCTTATCGGCCAAAAAGGCTAAAATGGTTGCAGAAAACACGACACGGGTTTATCAACGGCCAAGATCTTTTCCTGTTTCAAAAGAAGAGTTAGAGCTTCATCGAGCTTTTGTTAAGACATTGGTAGACCCAATTTGGAACAAGACTTAAACTCTATTACAAACTCAAGTTTCTATTAAATCATTCGCGCTATTTTCAAAAATAGCATTAAAATCAACAGTTTGCATCAATATAGGGGGGTAACCACCATCGCGAGTTACTTCAGCAATTATATTGCGCGCGAACGGAAACATTAAAGTAGGGCAATCAACCACAAGCAGCCGTTGTATGTGCTCGTTCGGAACATTGTTCAATGAAACTAGGCTAGCGTAACTAAGTTCAGCCACGAATAAGGCAATATCGCCACTGTTACCTTTGCACGTCAAAGTTAATATTACCTCATACAGATTATCATCTAACTTGGTACCTTTCACATCTATATTCATTTCTACAGAGGGTTCCGTTTCTAGCTGTATTAAGCCGGGAATGTTAGGGTTTTCAAAGGAGAGGTCCTTCACGTACTGAGCATTTATGGTGAACATGGGCGACTTTGAACTTGGTGTTTCGGGTGATGTGGATGTATCGTCTGCCATTTTGGATCTCTTTTGCCCTTAGCTGTATCAGCTCCGGTCTATCATAAGGGCGGCTGATAAACAACACAGTTGAGAATACCTTCCCGGAATTCTACGACACTACCATTTTCTAAGGACAAGTCCGTGACGCTTTTGATAAATCCCCAGTGGGAAACAACCACAAGTTTATCTGTGTTGAGAAACCGATTAGAAGTCTCCCTCAGAAATAAAGCTCCTCTTTTACCTACAGCGTATTCGGTTTCTGGTTCCGAAGGCCACCAAACTTCTGCGAGATTCTCAAAATCGATATGGGGCCATTTCTTCTCAAGCTCGCTCCGTGGAGAACCAACGTCGCAAGAAAAACCAAATTGCTCACTAGCTAGAAAATTTACGGTCAAGTTTTGGATTGTTAGATCAAATAAGACCGCACTAGTCTGAAGAGCTCGCTGGTAAGGACTAGAAACGCAAAACTGGATATCTTTATCACGAAAGAAATCGGCCGTTTGTTGTATTTGCTGAATGCCAAGAGGTGTTAATGGTGGATCTATAATGCCAGGATCGCGCCTAGTCTTTCGAAAGGCTTGATTAAACTCTGATTCTCCATGCCGCACCAAAAACATGATTACGCGTCAACTCTTATCCAGGTTTTTGTGATATTGCTCATTGCTTCTCTCTTTGTGCTTTTGTGTAGTTGTTTCGTAATATTCTCCGTCAACCACTGTACCGACACTTTCGTCATAAGAAAAAGCGGCATTATGTTTAGTGTGCTTAGACAAAAGTTTTTCTGAGACACACCAAAGCACTTTATGAAATATGAAAGTTTTCAAGCCTGGTACTAAAAGAACTAAACCGATGAAACTTGTTACAAAACCGGGTACAATCAAAAGAAACCCGGAAACTAGCATGCCGGCATTTCCTAACACCTGTTTGTCAAATGGCACACCTTGTATGTAATGTATTTTGGCATGATTGAACGGTCGCAGATCACCAGAACGGCACATCCAAATACCTAATGCTGTTGACGTTACTAGTAAGATAAAGGTTATACCGAACCCAAGTATGTTTGAGACGGCAATAATCACAAGTATTTCAGTCAGAATGAAAACCAAAAATATGAAAAAAAAACTCCGCATGATTGATTTTTGCATTTCCCTTTGAAAAACGTATATTCTAATCGAGAATTTCTATACTATTTGATTATGTTTAAACGCGTGAACCATTATAATAGGAGTTTAATCTCTTCAACATAGACTTTTTCCAAAATGAGTTTAAATAGTTAACGGGATATTTAAAGAGAGGCTGGCTAAGACGGCAATCACCGCTTGCTTGAGAGAATAATGAACGATGGGTTCGCGTTTTTTGATATAATAATATTTGCAATGCTCGCGGGATACTTGGTGTTCCAATTGAGACGAGCGTTAGGCCGTCGTTCAGATAATCAAGAACCAAAATCAAAGCCAAACCCTGAACAACGCGCAGAACATAGTGAAACTGATAACGTAGTTGCAATTAAACCTAATAAAAATAAAAATGGAAACCAAGAACCAGAAGAAACACTTGGCGGACTGACCGAACTACGCGAAAAAGATCCATCGTTCAGTGACACAGACTTCATAAAGGGTTCCAAGGAGGCATTTTCTTGGATAGTTGAAGCGTTTTCAAAGGGAGAAATACCTAAACTTCAGCCGCTGCTAAGCGAAGCACTGTTTAACGGATTTAAACAGGCGATAGAGCAGCGCGAGGCAGATCAACTCTCTTTAGAAACCAATATTGTATCGATAAAATCGGCGCAGATTCACGATGTGACCTTAAAACAGGACCAAGTAAATATAACCGTTGAATATGTTACTGATCAGATAAAATCAACTCGAAACGCCAAAAACGAAATTGTTGACGGAGACCCCGATACAATAGAAAGAGTGACAGATCTATGGACGTTCAATCGTAACATCCAATCCAAAAACCCCAACTGGACTTTAGTTAAAACAGAAACACCTGGTGACGGTGATTAGCAGGCTGCCAATTTTCGGTAGAAAATTGAATAAACCTTTTGTTATTGCTGTGCTTTGTGTTGCGACGGGTTGTGCTCAAATTGATCCGGGAAAACGATCGAGCGATGGCTTGGCATTCTTGGATACCGATATGGAATCGCTGCCAGGCTGGAACAACGACAAAGTTTTAAATGCTCTTCCAGCACTACAGAAATCGTGTCGTTTGCTTTTGAAAAAGTTAAGTCTAAGAAATAACTCGCAAGAGGCATTAAAAAGATACTCGGGCTGGCAAAAGAGCTGCGATCGAATTACAGTGAATACCTTCAACGAAAATACTTTTCGAGAGTTTTTAAAAAGAAATTTCAACGCATATAAAATTAGATACCTTGGCAGTGATGAGGGATTATTCACAGGTTACTATGAGCCAACATTATATGGATCGTTAAAGCCGTCGCGAGAATATAAAACACCTATTTACCCAAAACCAACCGATCTAATTCATGTTAACCTTGGCGAATGGAAACACTCGCTTGGTAATTCTCGCATTCTTGGGCGAGTAGTTGGGCATAGGCTGAAGCCATATTTTTCAAGATCTGATATTTCTAAAGGCGCTTTAGAAGGGAAAATTAGCCCAATACTCTGGTTAAAAAGCGAAATAAACGCGTTTTTCCTGCACATTCAAGGGTCAGGTCGCGTCGTGTTACCAGATGGGGAGGTATATAGAGTTGGCTACGCTGGAAAGAATGGACGGAAATATTATCCCATAGGTCGATATTTAGTAGAAATCGGCGCCATCCCGAAGGAAAATATTTCGATGCAGTCAATAAAAAAGTGGTTAAAAGAAAATCCAGGAAAGAAAAAAGACGTGATGAATATGAACCCATCGTACGTTTTTTTTCGGAAACTAAAAGGAAAAGAGGGCCCGATAGGTGCGGAAGGTGTTGTTCTCACAAGTGGAAGATCATTAGCGGTAGATAGACAGTACTCGAAGCTAGGCGCACCCATCTGGCTTTCAGCTAATTTTGGGGATGAGGAAGGGAAAAAACTTCAGCGCTTGATGGTGGCGCAAGACACTGGTGGTGCTATAAAAGGTCCTATAAGAGGTGATGTCTTCTGGGGATCTGGAAAAACAGCAGAGCGGTTAGCTGGAATAATGAAGGCAAAAGGAAGTATGTATGTTTTTTATCCAAAAAGCATTAATCCAAACTTTATAAGCAGGTAAAAAAGAGTGCTTTATGATGTCGAAAAACTCAAAACCCAACGTTTCGCAAGCTGAAAAGCTCTTATTCGAGAGGGTGCTGTCAGATGTAAAACCTATACAAAATGCTGGCCCCTTCAGTACTTCGGGCCAGGAAGTCATTAAAATCCCTCAACGTACTGAAAACACAGTACGTAAAAATTTGAGTACCCACAGTAAAATTAAGCCATCTCAGAAATCACTTTTTTTAAAAAATTTTCTGCCGGGGAGGGCCCCTGGTTTGGATAGGTCTTCAGCAATTAAACTCGCTAAAGGAAAGTTTACGATTCAGGGAAAACTAGATCTGCACGGAATGACGCAGCGTCAAGCTCATGCTGCCTTAATAGATTTTATTCAGACTTCGTTTAACTGCAGAAAAAGAAATCTCTTGGTGATTACAGGCAAGGGGCGACCAAAGGGCCAAGGTGAGGTGGCAGGATATGGAAAAGGAGAAGGTATTCTTAAGAGCATTGTCCCTAAATGGTTAGACGAGTCTCCTTTGCGAGGCCTAGTACTAGCTTTCACAACCTCGCAAAGAGAACATGGCGGTGAGGGAGCTCTTTATGTCCTTCTGAGAAGAAATTAACTAGGGGGAAACCTGCTTGTAAGGAAAGAAGGTTTAAGTTGGTTCTGAAATAAAATAATGCCCATATCAAAGGATGAATTTGCTTAAATCATTATCTTTTGCAAAATCACCAACATATTTTTCTACATAATTCTTATCTATTGTCACCACTTCGTCTCCTAGGTCAGAGGCGGAAAAACTTATATCATCGAGAAGCTTCTCCATCATTGTATGTAACCTTCTGGCACCGATATTTTCAACGGACCTGTTAACAGTCACAGTTAAATCAGCCAGGGTTTCTATAGCTTCGTCTAGGAAGTTTAACGTGATACCTTCAGTTTCCAGTAGTGCTTTGTATTGCTTTATTAAACTATGTTCAGGCTCAGTCAGTATCCTCTTAAAGTCATTACGGGAAAGGGCCTGAAGCTCCACACGATTTGGTAGTCTCCCTTGCAGTTCAGGTAGAAGATCAGATGGTTTAGCAAGATGAAAAGCACCGGACGCAATAAAAAGTATAAAATCGGTTTTCACAGACCCATGTTTGGTAGCTACTGTCGTGCCCTCAATAAGTGGTAGCAGATCTCGTTGCACCCCTTCCCGAGATACATCTATATTTTGTCGTTCGGATCGAGCACATATTTTGTCTATTTCGTCCAGAAAGACAATACCGTTTTGCTCCACCGCCTCGATGGCTGTTCTCACTATTTTATCCTCATCCAGTAATTTGTCAGCCTCCTCGTCCAGCAACACTAGGTATGACTCTGCCACAGTCATTTTCCGTCTCTTTGTTCTGCCTCCCATAGCCTTTCCTAGCATGTCGTTAAGGTTTATCATGCCCATTTGCGAACCTGGCATTCCTGGTATGTCGAAGGTTGGTAATCCAGAGCTATTATCCGTAACGTCTATCTCGATATTTTTAGCATCAAGTTCACCAGTTCTAAGGCGTTGTCGAAAGCTTTTACGCGTTTCTTCTCTCGCATCTTTGCCAGCTATCTCCTCAATTACTCGGTTCTCAGCAGCTAACTCAGCTGCTGCCTGAACTTCCTTCCTCATTTTTTCTCTGGTTTGACTGATGGCGCCTTCTACCAAATCACGAATTATTTGCTCCACATCTCGACCAACGTATCCCACTTCGGTGAACTTTGTGGCCTCTACTTTTATGAAGGGGGCATCGGCAAGTTTGGCTAAACGTCGTGCGATTTCTGTTTTACCAACACCAGTAGGTCCAATCATCAGAATGTTCTTGGGTTGTACCTCCTCACGAACAGCCTCTTCTAACTGCTGCCTCCTCCAGCGGTTACGTAAAGCTATGGCAACCGCTCTTTTAGCCGCAGATTGGCCAACGATAAATCTGTCAAGTTCCGACACTATTTCTCTTGGACTAAACGTCGTCATATGTTCCGCCTTATGGGTTAAATTTTCTCAATCGTAATGTTTTCGTTCGTATATATACACATGTCCGCTGCTATTTTCATTGACCTGTGAGCAATTTGTTCGGCGCTTACGCTATTTTCGGTTATTAGCGCACGGGCTGCTGACAAGGCAAAGGGGCCACCGGAGCCTATCCCAATCAATCCGTCTTCGGGTTCTAAAACATCGCCGTTACCAGACAGAATAAGAGAGTGATCTGCGTCTGCAACTGCCATCATTGCCTCAAGTCTTCGGAGATATCGATCTGTCCGCCAATCCTTGGCTAATTCAACGCAAGCGCGTGTCAGTTGCTGAGGATGCTGCTCAAGTTTTGCTTCGAGTCGTTCAAAAAGTGTAAAAGCATCTGCAGTAGCGCCAGCGAAACCAGCAATAACAGAGCCTGAAGAAAGGCGACGTACCTTGTTTGCTCGGCCTTTAATAACGGTGTTCCCAAACGTGACTTGGCCATCCCCCGCAACAACGACTTCACCATTTTTCCGTACCGATAAAATTGTAGTTCCGTGCCATGTCATATTATTTTCGGTCATTTTTTCCTCCTAAGCAGTGCTGATAATACCATGGGACAACTGGCGTCAAGATGGAACTTTTTTTGACCTTATACTCCTTGGACTGGTCAGCGGGCTAAGTTCCTGATAAAACACCGCGATCCTTCATATAGGAGATCAAATATGTCAGGCAAGAGAAAAGCAAAAGTCACTCGAACCACAACTGAAACACAAATCTGGGCAGAGGTTAATTTAGATGGTTCAGGCAATTATAAAATAACGACAGGAATAGGCTTCCTCGATCATATGCTTGAGCAGCTCTCTAAGCATTCGCTCATAGATATTGAGCTTGAAGCTAAAGGTGATCTTCATATTGATGCTCATCACACCACAGAAGATTCTGGTTATGTTATCGGCGAAGCAATTGGAAAGGCTTTAGGTTCGCGGGTGGGTATAAATAGATTTGCCCATGCTGAGATCCCAATGGATGAATCGCTCTCCAGTGTAACGCTAGATGTTTCCGGTAGACCCTTTCTCGAATGGAAAGTTATGATGCCTAACTCGCGTCTGGGAGAGATGGATACTGAGCTGTTTAAAGAGTGGTTTAGAGCATTTGCTCAGGCAGCAGGAATAACCATTCATGTAAGAAATGCTTATGGTGAAAATTCCCACCATATTATTGAGTCGTGTTTCAAGGCCTTGGGTCGATCACTAAGGGAAGCAGTAGAGATAGACAAAAGAAACAATTCTGCCATCCCGTCTACTAAAGGGTCTATTGGTGGTAAGGAAGGATAACTTCGATGAACCTGGTCATCATCGACTACGGCTCTGGTAATCTGCGCTCGGCCAGTAAAGCTTTAGAGAGAGTGAAAAGCTCTGGGTCCACGGTTTGCGTTACCAAGGACCCGGACGTAGTTGCCAGTGCGGATTATCTGATTCTGCCAGGCGTAGGTGCTTTTCCTGATTGTAAAAAAGGTATAATCGCTCTGCCGGGAATGATAGATGCTATTGCAGAGAATGTTGTCTCTAAAGGTCGCCCCTTTATGGGTATTTGTGTGGGAATGCAACTAATGTCGGCGGTTGGGCATGAATACGAGACAACAAATGGTTTTGGTTGGCTTCCAGGCGAGGTAATAAAAATAGAAACAGAACTAAAACTCCCTCATATGGGGTGGAATGAGCTAAATATAAAATCTTTAGGCCACCCTGTTTTTAAGAATGTAGATCAAGGCGCATTTTTTTATTTTGTCCATAGTTTCCACATGCAACTTAAAGAGGAAAAATTTGTGTTGGCAACTACTGATTATGGAGACCCAATAGCTGCTGTGGTTGGTAAAGACAACATGATCGGAACTCAGTTTCATCCTGAAAAAAGTCAAAAAATGGGCCTTTTAATGCTTGAGAACTTTTTGAATTGGCGGCCATAAGGAGTTCAAATGACACAGTGTGATAATAGGGGCATAGAAGCAAAGACAAGCGTTGAACTCGCTGACGACTTGCGCGCTGCAGATTTGAGTGATTTATGTGACGCTGCTGAACTTGCTATTACCGATGGTGGTGGGTTTGGTTGGTTAGCGCCGCCCCCACGGGATGTTCTTGAAGCTTACTGGCGAGGGGTTCTACTAATTCCTGAGCGAGACCTTCTTATCGGAAGACTAGACGATGTGATAGCTGGGTCATGTCAGTTATTGAGGCCAACCCGCAACAATGAAGCGCAAAGTTTCTCTTGTAATCTTACAACTCATTTTGTAGCGCCTTGGGCCCGAGGTCACGGGTTATCGGCGGAATTAATCCGCGCAGCAGAGGATCGAGCCATTGAAACAGACTTTGATCTTTTGAATTTGGATGTGCGCGAGACTCAAATAGCCGCCATAAGTTTATTTGAGGGATTGGGATATAATCGTTTTGGAGAGCATCCATATTACGCTAGGGTCGGGAAAAATTATGTAAAGGGCTGTTTTTATTTTAAAAAACTCAACAAAGAGAATTCTGGGGATATTTAGGGTATGATATTGTTTCCCGCGATAGATTTAAAAAGTGGGAATTGTGTTCGCTTGATAAAGGGTGACATGAATGAAAGTACGGTATTCAATACTTCACCAGGTGGCCAAGCAGCGATCTTTCAATCTGCAGGATGTGAGTGGCTTCATGTTGTAGATTTAGATGGAGCGTTTGCCGGGCGTTCAATCAATAATAAAGCAATAGGCTCAATTATTGATAGTGTTAAATGCCCAATCCAGTTGGGTGGTGGCATACGAGATTTAAAAAGTGTGGAACACTGGATAAATAGGGGCATCTCCCGGGTTATCCTTGGAACAGCCGCTATGAAAAACCCAGAATTTGTTAAAGAGAGTTGTAAAGAATTCCCCGAAAGAATAGTGGTTGGTATAGATGCAAGAGAGGGCTTTGTCTCAGTGGAAGGTTGGGCCAAGCATTCTGATATGAATATTCTGGAACTGGCGGATAGATTTGAGGATAGCGGTGTTTCTGCCATTATTTACACGGACATTGATAGAGATGGAGTGTTATCAGGAATTAATATTGAGGGCACCCTAGCTTTAGCCTCGAAGGTGGAGATACCCGTAATAGCTTCAGGTGGTCTATCTTCCACACAGGAATTAAAAAATCTTTTAGATGAGGCTAAAGGAAAAATAGCTGGCATAATATGCGGGAGAGCTCTCTATGAAAACAGAATAAATTTAGAGGAGGCGCTAGGAATTTTAAGCCATGGAGGTCGCGAATGTTGAGTGCTCGCGTAATACCATGTCTCGATGTAAAGGATGGAAGAGTAGTCAAAGGCATTAATTTTGTTGACCTAATCGACGCAGGTGACCCAGTAGAGCAGGCGAAACTATATGACGCTGAGGGCGCTGACGAACTGACTTTTCTAGATATTACAGCGAGCAGCGATAATAGAGACACCTTACTTGATGTTGTTTCTGGAACAGCGGAGCACTGTTTTATGCCTCTCACAGTTGGTGGAGGAGTAAGAAAAGAAGCTGATATAATTGCTTTATTGCGGGCAGGGGCCGACAAGGTTTCTATAAATACTGAGGCCGTGCGGCGGCCAGAATTTGTAAAAGAGGCGGCAGAAAAATTTGGCTCACAATGCATTGTGGTAGCGATAGACGCCAAAAGAAATGGTAGCGGGAAATTAGAAGTATTTACTCATGGAGGCCGCGAGTCCACGGGCTTAGACGCGATCAGATGGGCTGAGCAAATGGTTGAATATGGTGCAGGTGAGCTACTGGTTACATCGATGGACCGTGACGGGACGAGGAAGGGATTTGATATAGAGTTAATCAGTAGAATCTCTAATAGAGTTTCTGTTCCCGTTATCGCTTCTGGTGGGGTTGGCAGTTTGGAACATTTTGCACAAGGAGTGTTGGACGGTGGTGCTACTGGGGTTCTGGCAGCTTCAGTTTTTCATTTTGGAGAATTTAGTATAGCGGAGGTTAAAAAGGATATGGCGTCGAGGGGGGTTAAGGTTCGAAGCTGACTTTCTATGCGGGTAAGGGAGTTAAAAATGTCAAGCGTTCTGCATGATTTGTATCTGAAAATTAAAGAAAGAAAACAAGCAAGTCCAAGTACTTCATATAGCGCCATGTTGTTTAAAAGAGGTACCGATCATATTTGTCAAAAAGTTGGTGAGGAAGCCGTAGAGACTGTGATTAGCGCGCTTAGAGGAACCAAGCAAGAATTGGTAGAAGAAAGTGCTGATTTGATCTACCATCTTCTGGTTCTCTGGGCAGACGCTGAAGTAGAGCCAGATAGTGTTTGGGACGAACTTCGCAGAAGAGAAAACCAGTCTGGTCTCGTGGAGAAGTTGCAGCGTGACGATAATAATTAGTAAGGGTTAATCGATGGCGTATGACCGAGAAAATATTTTTGCAAAAATTCTAAGAGGTGAAATCCCATGCGAAATTGTTCATGAAGATGACCATGTTCTTGCTTTTGAAGATATAAATCCCCAAGCACCCGTTCATGTACTGATAATTCCAAAGGGGGCATACGAAAACATGACAGAGTTTGCAAAAAAAGCTAGCGCAGAAGCAAAAACTGCTTTCATCGAAGCCGTTGGTACCGTGGTAAACTTGAAGAGAATAGATAAAACTGGCTATAGAACTATTATAAATAACGGCGAGGACAGCCTGCAAGAGGTGCCCCACTTACATGTGCATGTGTTGGGCGGTCGGCGCCTAGGCGCTTTGCTTTCAACGTGAGTGCAGTTTCATAGCTTCTTCTCTATCGCGTCCCAGATCAAGCTAGCAATATTGGTGCCTTCAAATCGGCTTAATTCCTTGATCCCCGTTGGCGACGTAACATTTATTTCGGTTAAATAGTTTCCTATCACATCAATACCGACAAACAATAGGCCTTTCTCTTTTAAGCTAGGTCCAATAATTTCACATATTTCCCTATCACGAGCAGTTAATTCACATTTCATTGGTTTTCCACCTACATGCATATTTGATCGAGCTTCACCCTTCGCTGGAACTCGGTTCACTGCACCAACAGGCTTACCATCTATAAGGATAATACGTTTGTCGCCCTGTCTAACAGCGGGGACGTATTCTTGGATCATGAGTGGTTCTCTGTAAAATGTTTTGTGAAGTTCTATAAGTGAGCTTAAATTCTCATCGTTTGGCTTTATGTGAAATACTCCCGCCCCTCCATTGCCAAAAAGAGGCTTTACAATTATGTCTTTAAATTCTTTTCGAAAGCCAAATATTTCTTCCTCATCAGAAGTTATTAATGTTGGCGGCATTACATTTTCAAAATGGGTAACAAACAGCTTTTCAGGAGTATTTCGGACGTTTGTAGGATTATTTATTACCAATGTATGGGGATGCACGTGCTCAAGAATATGGGTGGCGGTGATATAAGACATGTCAAACGGCGGGTCTTGGCGCATTAGTATCACATCAATATCTGTTTTGAGATCTGCAATTCGTTGTTCGCCAAGAGAAAAATGATTGCCGGTAATGTTTTGAACAGTTAGAGATCGCAACTTAGCTACCGGCTTCAACTGTGATAGTGATAAATTTTTTGGCTCATAATGAAATAGTTTGTGTCCGCGTTCTTGAGCTTCTAGCGCTAGCGCAAAGCTACTATCTCCAGCTATATCAATCGACTCCATAGGGTCCATTTGAAAAGCAACCTTTAAGGTCATATTGCTTTGTTCTCCATAAATTGAACATCAGGCGTTAAGGAGTGTTTTTAAATAAACACGTGGTCCTATACCACTACTTAATTGTCACATAATTGACGATATTCTCTACATAGTTTGTTTGACGAACTACAGCTATAACTCTCTCTAATTCCTCTTGGTTTTGTGCAATACCAAATAGGTAGACTGTTCCGTTCACCGTATCGACCGTATAGTTTATAAATTTAATCTCCTGGTCTACTAGAAGCCTCGCTTGTAAGCTTTTGTTTATAAGAATATCCTTTGCATGATCTGCGATGCTGGATCGGTCAATAACTTGGAGCTCATTGATAACCTCGGCTACACTAGTAGCCTTCCAAGCAAGTTTTGTCGCCTCAATCCGGTCTTTAGGCCCCTTAACTTTGCCAGTGAGCAAAACACGACCTTGTGTGACCGACACGCTAACTGCACCGAATAAATCTACGTCTTTCTGAAAAAGGTAGTGTAACACTTCCGCGCGAGTTTGAAGATCTTCAGCTGAACCCTTGAGGCCTCTCTCTGTTTGACTGGCCCTAACGACAGATGCACCAGCACCGACAGCTAGTCCTATGGGCGAACAGGCGGCCTGAGCAAGAAGCATTGAAATGCAGATTAATAGCAGGAAGTGTCTATAAAAATGGATGAATGTAAGCTGCATTTTATACCCCCATTTTGATTATTAAATATTGGGTTGTGAATTTCAAAAGGAATGTGACTAGCATTATACGTCTTTCATCTCCAGCGCCAATCTGTACACCAGGGATCTGGATATGTCGTGTTCACGAGCTAAGTTTCTGACCGCGTCTTTGAGAGTTTCGTCGGCAAATCGTTCTTTAAGAAGTTTTTTTATCTGGTCATGGCTCAAATACAAGGCCTCTTTTTGTGGAGGAGAAATTAAAAAGACAATCTCACCTCTCACTCGGGTGATGCCTTTGTAGAAATTATACAATTCAGATATCTCAGCTCGTCTTACATCTTCGTGTAGTTTAGTTAATTCTCTTGCTATGACTGCGGTTCTGCCAGCAAAATATTCTAAGGAATCATAAAGGCAGGCGACAAGCCTTGCGGGGCTTTCATAGAAGATTAAAGTCGTATCAAGCGTTCTTAGGGAGGCGAAAGTCTTTTTGCGTGCGGTAGTTTTTGAAGGAAGAAATCCTCCGAAATAAAAGTTGTCAGTAGGCAAACCAGATATTGATAATGCCGCTATGACGGCTGTAGGGCCTGGTATTGTGGATACTTGAATGTCATTTGCTAAGCATGATTCGACTAATTTGTAACCCGGATCTGAAATGTTGGGGGTACCCGCATCACTTATTAGTGCGATCTTCTTACCTTGTTGTAGTGCCCGTACTATCTTTGGTCGTAAAGAAGTAGCGTTGTATTCATGATACGAAGTAAGTTTTGTATGAATGTTATAGTGATTTAAAAGTTTTCTGGAGACGCGTGTGTCTTCACAGAGAATCTGGTCTGCCTGCATCAATGCGTCTATGGCACGAAATGTCACATCACGCAAATTACCAATAGGAGTGGCAATAAGCGTCAGCCCGTTATTTATTGATAGAGATGTCATATTTTCGCCATTATCGCCTTGCTTATTATAATAGTATAAAATGAAGCGGTCGATTTTAATTAGTAGCCTGGGAGTTTGTATTTTGATTTTTGTTGGCAAACACTGCAAGGCATCACACTATCATATTTCGTCCAAAGGAACAAAAGTACTTGCCTTCCCATTATTGATTTTATTTATTTCGACTATTATTGGGTGTCAATCAAATGAAGGGCTCGTAGAAAGTCAGAGGCATGAAGTTATTGTCCCGCTTGCTCTTTCTTCTCAAAAAATAGACCAGAAAAAAGATAAAAGAATATCAAAGTCTAAAAATGAATTATACTTCGGTAAAGAAAAGCTAGGGCTGCACGGGAATAAAGATCCTGAGACTAGCATAATATCAAATAGGCAAAATGTTTCTGGATCAAACTCTGAAGAAAAGCTGCAGGTACTTGGGGCAAAAACTCTACCTTCTATCTCCAAAAAGAAGATTTCTGAAATAGGAATTCTTTTACCTCTATCAGGAAATGTTGATCAAATTGGAGGTGCTTTATTGGACTCTATTCAGTTAGCTTTTTTTGAGGTTTTGAATCTCAAGGTAGAGCTACTCATTTTTGACACAAGAGGAACAGTCGAGGGAGCAAAACATGCTGCTGAATTGGCAATAAATTCTGGAGTGGATTTGATACTTGGGCCTCTCTTTGGGGGTTCTACTAGGGCTATAGCTCCAATGACCAAAGAGGCAGGGATAACATTAATAAGTTTTTCCAATGATCACTTAGTGGCGCAAGAAGGTGTTTATGTGTTTGGTTTTTTACCAAGCCAGCAGATAAAAAGAATTGTTAATTTTGCTTTAGAAAGTGGATACAGAAATTTAGCTGCGTTTGTCCCTGATAACTATTTTGGGAAACTAGCCGTTGAAACTTCAAAAAACGCTGTTCTAGTTGAAGGAAAGGAGCTATCCCGAGCTCAATATTATCAGCCAGATAGTGAAAACCTAACTGAATTGGTAAAGAGTTTCGCTGATTATCAGATTAGAAGAAGGAACTTAACAACTCAAAGACGGAAGTTGCTTTTACAAAAAGATGAGATAGCTGCGTCGTTGCTTTCAAAGTTGCAGGGCATGGATACTTTTGGAAACCCACCATTTGATTCAGTTCTTTTGCCAGCTGGTGGATCTGACTTGAAAAGAATAGCCCCGCTTTTTGCCTTTTTTGATGTTGATCCATCTCGGGTTAAGTTGCTCGGCACTACACTCTGGGATGAAACTGCTGGTCTGAACCTGGAGCCAGCATTAGTTGGAGCATGGTACGTTGCCCCGGCCCCAAAAGGGGTTGGCGAGTTCATAGAAAGGTTTAAAAAGCATTACGGGTATAAGCCGCCTCGATTAGCAACTTTAGGTTACGATGCTATGCTGGTGGCGGCGGCGCTGAGTCAAACGACTCGCAGTGGAGAGCAACCTGCATTCGATATCCATGATCCCCGTGGTTTTATTGGGGTCGATGGTATTATAAGATTACTTCCTAATGGTTCAAATGAGAGAGGTTACGCTGTACTAGAAGTTGGTAAGAAAGGCCCAGTAGTAGTGGACGATGCGCCACTAAGATTTCTTTATTAGCTAACTGGATCTCTTGAAAAAAAAGAAGAATGAGGATTTAAATCAAAGTCAGAAAAAAGAAACTGGATCAGCGAATCAAGTCTTTGTCTCCCGATAGAAGTAGCTTTAAATGATTTGTCGTCCATTTCAATTAACCGCTCATTGAGCAAAATCTCCAAGGTCTCGCGAGTAAAGATTTCCTCGATACTTTTTTTGAAAGTATTTTTAAAGTCTGCTGTTGAGATCCCCTTTTTAAGCCGAAGTCCCATCATGAGCGTTTCAAAAATTTGTTCCTCTAAACTCAAAAAAACTTTTTCCGCAACTGCATGTCCGTATGCCTTTGTCTCAGATAACCATTTGCTGGGTGCCCTTTGGGTTCGAAATGCCCAGCGCACCCCTTCTTTGTCCGTAAGCCTGCTATGTGCTCCTGCACCTATGCCTAAATAGTCTTTCATTTTCCAATACTGCAAGTTGTGTACACACTCAAAACTCGGTTTAGCATGATTCGATATTTCATAGTCTGCTAGTCCTGCTGATCCTAATTTATCTTGCGTAAGCTCATACAAGTCGGCCAGCGTTTCTCCATTCAGCATTTGAAATTCCCCCTTACGATGTTTTTGGAAAAATGCTGTTCCTCTTTCTATAGTCAATTGATATACAGAAATATGATTAGAGGAGAATTCGATTGCTTGCCTTATTTCTGAGGCCCAGTCTTGGATCGTCTGTTCAGGGGTCGCGTAGATCATATCGAAAGAAACATTTTCAAAGGTTTTTTTAGCAATCTCTAAAGCTCTTTTTGAATCAGCAGCATCATGCTCTCTGCCCAGAAATTTTAAAGTAATATCATTAAAGGATTGGACTCCGAGGGAGATGCGGTTTATCCCAGCTTGATTAAAAAGGTGAAGTCTTTTTGCCTCCAAAGACGAGGGGTTTGCCTCCAATGAAATTTCAAGTAAATCATCTACCCGCCAAATTTTTTTTGCTTCTGAAATTATATCGGAGACAATTTGCGGCTCCATTAGAGATGGGGTGCCACCCCCAAAAAAAATACTTTTTAGTTTTCGATCTTCTGTATTTTTCGCAAGGGTTTTCATCTCAGTCAATAAGCCTTTCCGCCAAACAGATTGATCGATTTCATTGACAACATGACTGTTGAAATCACAATAGGGGCACTTGGACAGACAAAATGGCCAGTGAACATAGAGGCTCAAATCTTCCGTTAAGGCTTGAATACCGCTCATATTAACGAAAGAGCGAATTTGTTAATTTTTGAAAGGCTTCTGCGCGATGACTCATGGCGTGTTTCAGTTCTGGTTCAATTTCCCCAAACGTTTGAGTCCCTGTCTTTGGTAAAAATATTGGATCGTAGCCAAAACCCCTTTCTCCTCTGGGTGGCCAGCATAAATCCCCATCCACTGTTCCCTCGAAGCTTTCAGTCCTCCCGCTGGGCCAAACTACCGCTAGTGCACAAACAAATCTCGCAGAACGGGAGACCTTCCTCTTCGCTCTTCGATCTGCGGCCTTGAGTTTGTTATTGATTTTTTTCATAGCCATATAAAAATCTTTTTTTGGGCCAGCCCATCTAGCGGAAAAGATGCCCGGCTTTCCCTCAAGAGAACTTACCTCCAAGCCAGAATCATCGGAGATAGCAGGTAGGCCAGAGATTTCAACTGCTGCTCTCGCCTTTAAAATGGCGTTACCAACAAAAGTCTTTTCTGTTTCGGCAGGTTCAATTAACCCAAGATCAGGGGCGGCAACCACATCCAAGCCAAAGGGCAGAATTAGATCGCCAATCTCTTTTATCTTTCCCTCATTATGGCTAGCGACAACAAGTTTTGAAAATCCTAGTTCGTTCATTACCCAAACTATCCTATGTCCAAAACTGATTTTTGAAGACGCACAAGTTCAGCTATGCCACATGTAGCTAAGTCGGTTAGTTCATCGAAAACGCTTGAACCAAATGGTTCTTTCTCGGCGGTAGCTTGGATTTCGATTATTCCGCCAGCACCAGTAAAGACGAAATTACAATCTGCTTCTGCCGATGAATCTTCTGAATAATCCAAGTCTAAAACTGGATACCCTTTATAAATGCCACAAGATATAGCTGCAACCTGGTCGGAAAGGGGAACGCGGGGGAGTACTTGTTTTGAAACCAGGTTCGTCAGCGCTAAATGAAGGGCTATGTAACCTCCAGTGATAGCAGCGGTTCTCGTTCCTCCGTCGGCTTGTATTACGTCACAATCAATACGGACTTGCCGCTCTCCCAGAGCTTTTGTATCTGTCACAGCCCTCAAAGATCTTCCGATTAGTCGCTGTATCTCAAGTGTTCGTCCACTTTGCTTCCCCCTCGCCGCCTCTCGATCTGTTCTAGTGTGGGTAGACCTTGGAAGCATGCCATACTCGGCGGTAATCCAGCCTATTCCCTGGCCTCTCAAAAATGGGGGGACACGCTCTTCAACGCTTGCCGTACAAAAAACATGTGTATCCCCAAATCTTATCAAACAAGATCCTTCTGCATATTTTGATGTTCCGATCTCGACAGAAACAGCTCGTTTCTCATTATGTTTGCGGCCAGAAGGTCTCTTTATTTCTACAACCATTATGCTGAATCTCCGGACGGGGAACTAGAACACCAAAAAATATAAAATAGTCACGTTTTTTAGGTATGTGAAAGAACTTTAAAATATTTTTCTATTTATCTAGTAAGTTGACGTTACTGAGCCTCGGTTTTATTTTGGATTTATGCCTATAGCTGGAATAAAAACCCTCGATGAGAGATCTAGAGCTGTTTTTCAGCATATTGTTGACTCATTTTTAATTTCTGGAGAGCCAATAGGGTCACAAACTATCTCAAAGTTGATGGGGGCCAACTTATCCTCTGCTTCAATAAGAAGTGTCATGGCCGCATTGGAAGATATGGGCCTTCTTTTCTCGCCGCATACATCATCTGGGCGGCTGCCTACAGACTTAGGGCTGAGAATATTTGTAGATGGCTTACTTGAGATAAGAGGAGAATTGTCTCAGGGCGAAATGAGTGGCATTAAGGAAAGATGTTCATTAAATGGGCGCTCTTTTCCCAAGGTGCTAGAGGAAGCGAGTTCAGCCTTATCTGGGTTAAGTGAATGTGCCGGCCTAGTAATTTCTCCTAAAACAGACGCACCACTGCGTCAGCTAGAGTTTGTTCCATTAGGGGATGGAAGATCCCTTGTTGTGATGGTTTCCGACACAGGGATTGTTGAGAATAGAGTGATAGATCTTCCGCTAGGATTACCGGCATCAGCTTTGGTTCAGGCAACTAATTACATAAACACGAGGTTATCAAATTCGACAGTTGATGAAGCGAGAACGCAAATTTTGCAAGAAATAAAGGAGCAAGAAACGGAACTTGATATTCTTACAAATAAAGTCGTTGCGGACGGCCTAGCGTCGTGGGCAGGAGGGGAGGAAGGAGGCTCTTTAATTCTTCGGGGTCAGTCAAATCTACTCCAGGAAGTTGACGCTATAGAGGATCTTGAACGTATAAGGACTTTATTTGACGCTTTAGAACGGAGAGAAAGTGTGGTGAATTTGCTTGACGCCACAAGAGAGGCAGAGGGAGTGCAAATATTTATTGGTTCAGAGAACTATCTTTTTGAGCACAGCGGGTGTTCTATGATTATTGCGCCCTATCATGATGAAAAACGAAAGATTGTCGGAGCTTTGGGTGTTATTGGTCCAGTCCGCATGAATTACGCGAAAATAATCTCAGTAGTTGATTACACGTCTAAGCTGATAGGAAAAATGCTAGATTGATTTGCGTCGCCGCTTGCGAATACCTATATATCGAAAGCGCTAGTATAAATTCAAACATATCAATGGATAGTTCAAAGCAGACCATGAATGAAGAAACAGAGAATAAAGATGTAGAACTCGACGAGGAGACAGTTGAGGAAGAAACATGCCTGGAAGAAAGTGTTGATCTTCAGAATGATGAAGAAGGCGAAGTAAATGAGCCATCGAAAAGTTTAGACGAACTCGAGGCTAAGATATCAGAGCTTAAAGATCAATTGTTGCGAACGGTAGCCGATAGTGAAAATCTTAGAAAAAGGTTGGAGAGAGAGAAAGAGCAGACACGAAAGTTTGGTATCGCAAACTTTGCAAAGGATCTACTTTCGATAGCTGATAATCTAAGAAGAGCACTTGATGCCGCTCCCAATAAAGAAGATGTCGAGGATCAGGCGATAGAGAATTTGGTTCTTGGAATACAAATGACCGAACAAGAACTCCAAAAAGCCTTTGATAACAACAATATTCGAAAAATTGATCCTTTAGGCGAAAAATTTGATTACAATTTTCATCAGGCAATGTTTGAAGTTGAGGAAACGGATAAGGAACCAGGTATAGTAGTTCAGGTCCTGCAACCTGGTTATGTTATTGATGACCGCATTTTAAGACCGGCCATGGTGGGCGTAGCTGCGGCTAAAGGTGGAAAGAAAAGTGTTTCGGTTGATACTACAGCATAGATTGAAACTCATAAAACAATCCGAAAATCTAAGTGACGTGGGTGGCCAGTAAGCTATGGACCTTGGAGTTTCCAAAAATAGTCAAATCATCCAATAAATAAAATTATTCTTATCTGGAGAACTTGCGGATGCGTATAGAGATAACTATATACGCTCCGTAGTTAATCAAAAAAGAAAAAAACTGAGTGTTTAGATTGGTTTTAAAAAGAGGTTTTTATGTCTAAGGTAATCGGTATAGATCTTGGTACGACTAATTCATGTGTGTCGTTTATGGATGGGAAAGATCCCAAGGTTATAGAAAACGCAGAGGGGTCGAGGACCACGCCATCAATGGTAGCTTTTGCAGACGAAGGCGAGCGGTTAGTTGGTCAGGCGGCAAAACGACAAGCTGTAACTAATCCTGAAAATACGCTATTTGCTATCAAACGACTAATTGGTCGACGCCACGACGACGATAACGCAAAAAAGTTTGCCGAGCTGATGCCTTATCAAGTGGTGCCAGGAGAAAATGGTGACGCATGGGTGGAAGCAAACAGCGAAAAGTACAGTCCGAGCCAAGTTTCTTCGTTCACTTTAAGGAAACTAAAAGAAGATGCCGAGTCATTCCTTGGGGGTACTGTCGACCAAGCTGTTATCACTGTTCCTGCTTACTTTAACGATGCACAAAGACAAGCTACTAAAGATGCAGGTAAAATTGCTGGTCTTGAGGTTCTTAGGATCATTAATGAGCCGACCGCAGCCGCGCTCGCATATGGTTTTGACAAGAAGAATAATGGAACAATCGCAGTTTATGATCTTGGCGGTGGAACCTTTGACGTCTCAATTTTGGAAATCGGCGATGGGGTCTTTGAGGTAAAATCAACCAACGGGGATACATTTTTGGGTGGAGAGGACTTTGACCATCGTATCATTGACTATTTAGCGGATGAGTTCAAAAAAGATAACGCGATTGATCTACGTAGCGATAAGCTTGCTCTGCAGCGCCTGAAAGAGGCGGCTGAAAAGGCTAAAATGGAACTCTCAAGCTCGATGCAAACAGAAGTGAACCTCCCCTTTGTAACAGCTGATCAAAGCGGACCTAAGCATCTCAATATAAAATTGACCAGGGCGAAGTTGGAAGCGCTTGTGGAAGACCTTGTCACTAGAACGGTTGAACCGTGTAAGGCTGCTCTCAAAGATGCCGGATTAAGTGCAGGTGAAGTTGATGAAGTGATAATGGTGGGCGGTATGACCCGTATGCCTAAAATTATAGAGACGGTTCACAATTTCTTTGGAAAGGAGCCACATAGAGGCGTAAACCCAGATGAAGTAGTGGCAATGGGTGCTGGAATCCAGGCGGGTGTGTTGCAAGGTGATGTAAAAGACGTTCTTTTGCTCGACGTGACACCGTTATCCTTGGGTATTGAGACATTAGGGGGTGTTTTCACACGGCTTATAGATAGAAATACAACCATCCCAACCAAAAAAAGCCAGGTATTTTCAACGGCAGATGATAACCAAGCTGCCGTTACAATAAAAGTTTACCAAGGTGAGCGTGAGATGGCCGCAGATAATAAGGTTCTGGGCGAGTTTAATCTAGAGGGCATTCCGCCTGCGCCCCGCGGTGTTCCACAAATCGAAGTAACGTTTGATATAGACGCTAATGGTATAGTCAACGTATCAGCAAAGGACAAAGCCACGGGCAAGGAGCAGCAGATTAAAATTCAAGCCTCCGGAGGGTTGTCAGATTCAGATATTGAAAAAATGATTAACGAAGCGGAACAAAACGCTGAGGCTGACAAAGAGCGCCGTGAAGTGGTAGAGACAAGAAATCAAGCCGAACAATTAATCCATTCAACCGAAAAGATGCTAACGGACTTTGGCGAAAAAATAGATGCTTCTGAGAAGAGCGAAATCGAAAAACTCATCGAGGACGCTAAAGCTGCTATATCTGGTGATGACGCTGCGCAAATTAAAGCCACAATGGAGGCGCTACAACAGGGTTCTATGAAGCTTGGTGAAGCAATGTACAAGGCGCAACAGGAGGAAGGGCAAGCAGCTCCTGACGCTGATAATTCGGGTGACGGGAGTTCGGAACAAGGATCTGAAACAGATGCCGAAGTCGTTGACGCGGATTTTGAGGAAGTAGACGATAAGGACGATAAAAAGTCAGCTTAAGAAGAAACCATATCTAAGAATGTAATTAGATCAGTAAAAATGGGCGCTAAAACTAGGCGCCCATAAAGGTATTAAGGGCGCTACGCATGGCTAAGCAAGACTATTACGAGCTGCTTGGAGTTAATCGCAACGCCAGCGAGGCTGAACTCAAATCGGCTTTTAGAAAAATGGCGATGAAGTATCATCCCGATCGTAATCCAGACGATCCCGCCGCTGAAAAATCCTTCAAAGAAGTGAACGAGGCGTATGACGTTTTAAAAGACGATCAGAAGCGTGCGGCGTATGACCAATTTGGCCATGAAGCATTTGAAGGCGGCATGGGTGGTGGGCAAGGTCCGCAAGGGTTTTCATCAGGTTTTTCAGATATATTTGATCAGATGTTTGGTGACATTACGGGTTCACGAGGTGGCGGGCGCTCTGCAAATCGGGGATCCGACCTTCGCTACAATATGGCAATTTCATTGGAAGAGGCATTTAGCGGTAAACAGGAGGAGATACAAGTTGCCACAGCCGTGTCGTGCGAGGCATGTTTTGGAACTGGCGCAGAAAAAGGATCAAAGCCGACGGTTTGCCCTACGTGCGGTGGTCTAGGCCGTGTAAGGGCGCAGCAAGGATTTTTCACCGTTGAAAGAACATGTAGTACATGCGGCGGAAGTGGTGAAATAATCGCAAACCCCTGTAAAGTTTGTAGGGGAACGGGTCGTGTCCAAAAGGAAAAAACTCTATCGGTCACAATTCCAGCCGGAGTTGAAGAAGGTACCCGAATAAGGCTGAGTGGTGAAGGTGAGGCGGGTCCGAGAAACGGGACTCCTGGCGACTTGTATATATTTTTATCAATAAAGGATCATCCAATTTTCAAGCGCGACGGGGCTAACATCTACTGCCGAGTACCATTAGCGATGAGTACAGCGTCACTTGGTGGTCAAATAGAGGTGCCTACGCTAGGCGGCGGAAGGGCAAGAATATCAATTAAGTCGGGAACTCAATCTGGAACTCAGTTTCGATTGAGAGGAAAGGGAATGTCGATCTTGCGAAGGCAAGATAGGGGCGACTTGTATGTTGAAGCGGCGGTAGAAACGCCTGTTAATTTAAGTAAAGAACAAAAAAAGCTGCTCGAACAGTTCGCTGAGACGGAAAGTTCAAAAACAAGCCCAGAGGCAACGGGATTTTTTGCTAAGGTCAAAGATCTTTGGACCGACTTGTAGATTAATTAAACCATCCTGTAACGTCCCGAGGCACTACTTTGGCGGCCCTATGTTAAGGGCTACAACTAATAGCTCCCGATCACGCATAACCTATTGTTTTCAAAAACAAAAAAAGTAGTGCTATCGCCGCTTTGCCATTACCGTTTGTATTGCTTTTCCCTCGCCTTTTAAAAACGCTATAGCGGCTGAAATTTGACTTAACGTATAGCGAATAGCGAAGCGTTGGCCCTCGGTTATGTCTGAACTAGGCAGTTTCAAAAGCCGGCGCTGTTCTATTTGGAGATCAGCTAGCCGCTCATCAACCAATATTGATACTTCATTTGGGGTCAAACTATTTGAGAAATGTAATGCCGAAAGAAAGTCTGAATTGACCACTTCAGCGGCGGTAATTTTTTTAATTTCTACTTTGAAATGTGCTCGTCCTTTATCCGTGATTGAAAAGATTCTTTTACCTAGACCATTATTCAATAGATCCTTTGATACGGCTTCACTTGAAATAAACTCTTTAGCCTGTAGCCGGTTGAGAGCAGGGTAAAGGGCGCCAAAACTAGCTTGTCTTAAGTGCGCTAATGCTATATTTATCATTTTATGTATCTCGTAACCGCTGTAATTGCGTTCCAAGAGAATGCCTAAGCAAAAAATATCAAGTTTCATAGAAAACACCCATATATTCGATATATCGATCTGAAAAACTAAATAAAAACAATATCCTGATTTACGTAAAGTAGGAAGCTGATTTCTACAAACCATCCGCTCAGATCAGTAAAAAATGTTGTCAGGTTGCTTATTTTTGTGAAAAAATAAAAATGCTGGCTAAAAAAAGTCGACTCTAGGAAAATTACATCTGCTTGCATGGAGGTATG
>NZGS01000019.1 GCA_002690995.1 Rhodospirillaceae bacterium | reverse complement strand
TTAAAAATTAAATAAGCTAAAAATCGCAAAGGCAATTGGTTCAATGCCGGAAAATGTAAACTTTGGCATGAAGGCATCAACGGTGCGTCGGTTTTAGCCGCGCCAGGACTGCCAAAAAAGTGGTCCAATCGATCTAAGAAACGATCTACAAAAGATCTTGCGAAGATTTCGAGGAACCAGACTGTCATGGTCGTGTGCAATTCTTAATGTCGAAATCAGATTTTTTTGATAAACTCCAGGGCCGCAATTTTGGTTACAGTGAAAGAGCAATAATGGAGGCATCGGGTTTGAATCCCGCAAGTGATCTTTTCAGTGGGGAAGAATTGGGTAACAAAGTACGGAACACTCCAGTTCACGATGACATAGATATTTAAAAACAACGACTTATAGCGGTTTCTTAACAGGTCTTGGCGGATGGGGTGGGATTCGAACCCACGAGACGCTCTCACGCCTGCCGGTTTTCAAGACCGGTGCCTTCAACCGCTCGGCCACCCATCCAAAAGACAACTGGAATATCGGTTACTTCGGTTCTAACGGAAGGTCAATGACAAAATTGCTTAAAACGAAAATTAATTTTTTAAAGTTATCGATAAAAACAAAATAGACATCGGTGATACTATATCTTGCGTCTTTCGTTCGGTTATGTAACAAGATAATGCGATGGGTATGGGATGCTATAGAATGGTTCTTTGCAAATATCTGGCGTTTTTACTAATTGTTTTTGGTCTATCAATATCATTGGTCACTAACGCGAAAGCTGTAGACTTTAACACTTGGTTAGATAAATTAAAAACGGAGGCTAAACGTCAGGGCATCTCGCAGAAAACAATAGATAACTCTTTGATAGGGATTAAACCTATTCCAAGAGTTATCGAACTCGATAGAAAGCAGCCAGAATTTACGCTTACATTTGCAGAATATTTAAAACGCGTTGTCTCTGATAGACGCATAACGATTGGTAAATCGAAGCTAAAGAAGCATGAAGAGCTTTTAAGACAAATTAGTTCAAAATATGGAGTCCAATCTCGTTACATCGTCGCTTTATGGGGTATTGAAACTGATTTTGGACGAATTACAGGTGGGTTCCCCGTTATTTCATCACTTGCCACGCTCGCTTATGACGGTCGACGCAGTAAATTTTTTCGCAAAGAACTTTTCCTGGCGCTGAAAATTGTGGACGGAGGGCACATTCTTGCTAAGGATATGATTGGTTCCTGGGCTGGTGCAATGGGTCAAAATCAATTCATGCCATCAAGTTTTCATGCTTATGCTGTTGATTACGACAACGACGGTTCAAAAGATATATGGAAAACACTTCCAGATGTTTTTGCATCTATAGCAAACTATCTTTCCAAATCGGGTTGGCGGGCAGATCAAACCTGGGGAAGGCCCGTAAGATTGCCTGAGAGTTTTTCACGTAAATTTTTAGGTCGAAAAATAAAAAAGCCATTGAGCGAATGGCAGCAGTTAGGAGTTAGAACGTTATCGGGTCAGGATTTGCCTAAAAGGAATTTAATATCATCGATAATTCGTCCTGAAAAAGGCCAAATCGGTCCCGCTTTCGTCATTTATAACAATTATGAAGTAATATTAAAGTGGAACAGATCTAATTACTTTGCAACTGCAGTTGGAACATTGTCTGATAAGATAAAACATTAAGTGGGTGGTTTATGCCTCTGAAAAAAAATAATAAAATAAGAGGGAGGGTTGATGTTAGATTACTTTTTCGCCCCTTGTTATTTTTGCTCTTTTCAATTTTATTGGCAGGATGTGCGGAAACAACGCTAGTTGTGCACACTGCTAAAGAAATAGCGAATCTTAGTAAACCTCCCGTCCCGAAAGGGCGATATAAGGTCGGAACTCCTTATCAAATTAAAAATGTATGGTATTATCCAAAAATTGATTACGAATATGACGAAACTGGCATTGCTTCTTGGTATGGCCCAAATTTTCACCAAAAACTGACAGCTAATGGCGAGATCTTTGATCAGAATGCGACTACCGCAGCGCATAGAACTCTTCCGATGCCAAGCGTCGTTCGCGTTACCAATTTGGAGAATGGAAGATCGCTTGTAGTTCGTATTAACGATCGTGGCCCGTTCGCTCATGGCCGAATTATTGATTTGTCTCGAAGATCCGCTCAATTACTAGGGTTTGTTAGAAAAGGAACCGCAAAAACAAGGGTTCAAATCTTAGTCGCTGAAAGTAAAGCAATTGCGCAAAGAGCGAAAGGCGGGTATACGGCAGCCATTCCTCCAATTGTGAACAACGCGCCAACTCCTCCTGCCGTTCCAATGACTAACGTGTCAGTAAAATCGCTACCGGTGATTCCAGGAACGAAGACAGCTGTTCAAAAACCACCTGAGTTTTTGAAGCCAGAAATGCAACAAAAAAGTAGTGCTGTTAAATTAGCTAAATTGTCAAGGTCGCGTGATATCGTGCAGTTACCCGTAGGAAACAGCGAGATATATGTGCAAGTTGCCTCCTTTAGAAGGAAAGTAAGTGCCCAAAATTTTCAAAAGGTTATAGCAGATTTAGGTATCACTGGAGTTTATGAAGCGATCGTTAAAGGAAAGCAGTTTCACCGTGTAAGGATTGGTCCACTCAAAGACGTTACGCAGGCTGATAATATCCTTTCAAAGCTAATTAAAAGGGGCTACCCGGGCGCCAGGGTAGTTGTTAAAACTAGTAAATGAAATGTATCTAGATCGTTGCGTGACACGTGTTAAAAGCTTTTGAGTAATACATATTAAAAGGGTTCAATATGACCAAAACTGCTTCATCTTTAATGACCGCGGTCCTTTTCATTTTTGGTCAAGCTTATTCATCGTCCTCCATGGCATATGATACTTCAGCAAAACACGCATTCTTAATTGATTTTGATACCAATCAGGTGCTCTTTGAGAAAAATGCGGATGTTTTGATGCCGCCTGCCTCAATGAGTAAGATAATGACTGCTTATCTCGCCTTTGAAGAAATCAAAAGTGGTCGGCTCAAATTAGAGGATAAGATACTTATCAGTGAGAATGCCTGGCGAAAAGGTGGTTCTAAAATGTTCGTAAAAGTTAATGACGAAGTTGCAGTGTCGGACATTTTGCGTGGTATAATCGTTCAAAGTGGAAATGACGCAGCTATAGCGTTAGCTGAACATTTGCAGGGAAGTGAAGCGGCGTTTGCTGACAAAATGACCAAAAAGGCGCGCGATCTGGGCTTAAGCAAAGCAAAATTTAAAAATGCGACAGGGTGGCCAGACGAAGAACACAGAATTACTGCTAGGGAACTAGGCTTGTTAGCAAAACTTACAATAAAGAATTTTCCAGACTTATACCCAATATATGCTGAAAAATCGTTCACCTTTAACAACATAAAACAGGGAAACCGGAACCCGTTACTGTACGATGGATCTGGTTCAGATGGTTTAAAAACGGGACGAACACGGGCGGCAGGATATGGCCTTACAGCTTCTGTATCGAAAGCTGGAAGACGATTAGTTATGGTATTAAATGGTATGAAGTCCTCTGGTGAACGAAAACGGGAAGCGAGAAAACTTATAGAGTGGGGTTTCAGAGAATACGACAATTACAAAATTTTTGAAAAGGGAGAAACTATTACAGATATTGATGTTTGGCTTGGTAAGGACAGTCGTCTTTCCGCTTTTATTAAGGACGAGATTAAGTTAACGGTACGACGTACGGACAGTGAAAAGGTTAAAACTACAGTATATTACGAAGAGCCACTTGCTGCGCCAATTAAACAAGGTCAGATTGTAGGTACTCTCAAGATCAAGGTTCCCAACCAGACATTGAGGGAATACCCGTTATTTGCAAAACAGCGCATTGAAAAATTAGGTGCTTGGGGTCGTATAATGGCGGCCCTTAACTACCTTGTTTGGGGAGCCGGTGATTAATTTAAAAAATAGCAAAATGGGGTGCTTTATTACTTTTGAAGGAGGCGAGGGTGGTGGTAAATCCACGCAAACCAGACTATTGCAGGATACTCTTACATCCATTGGCGTAAAATCTATTCTAACTAGAGAGCCTGGTGGTTCCGTTGGTGCAGAGGAAATAAGAAAGTTGATCGTTTCTGGTACCTCTGACAGATGGGATTCTTTAACGGAGTTATGCCTTTTATATGCTGCGAGACGAGACCATTGGTTAAAATTAATCAAACCAAAGCTAGAGCAGGGGATATGGGTTATATCTGACCGTTTTGCCGACTCAAGTATCGTTTATCAGGGATACGCAGGAGATATTGAGCTGGATACTGTGCTTAATATTCACAACGTTGTTCTAGGAGAAGTTTGGCCAGATTTAACAATTATATTAGATCTACCTCCGGAACTTGGCCTTAAGCGCAGCAATAAACGTGATACTGAAAATAATTCAAAAGACACGCGTTTTGAAAAACGTGAGCTGCAATTTCATAAGTTGCTTAGAGAAGGTTTTCAATACCTTCAAACCAAGTCACCTGACAGGATTTGTGTTGTTGATGGAACTAAGACGATTGAAGAGGTTGAGCTTGAAGTTTTTTCAATAATAAAAAAGCGCTTTGTAGGTTTGATGTAGGCTTGTATCCATGAAAACACTGGAACCTCGGGATACATACGAACTGATTGGTCATAAGCAAAATGAACAATTTATTCTGAAGGCATGGGAAAAAGATAAAATTCCTCACTCTCTTCTTTTGTCGGGCCCGAGAGGAGTTGGAAAAGCAACTTTTGCGTTTCGGGTGGCCAGATTTTTATTAAATAATGGCGGCATTGATCAGAATAGCCAAAATGGATTAGATTTTGGTCAACAAATTATCGACGAAACATTAGCGGTTCCTAGAGAGACCATTGTCAATAGGCAAGTTGCCAATAACGCGCATCCAAATCTCTTAGTAATCCAACGTTCGGAAAACTCGCAAACAAAAAAAATTCGAAGTGAAATTGTAATTGACGACCTCAAGCCATTGAAAAGCTTCCTTAATTTAAAAGCAAGCGATGCTGGTTGGCGCGTTGTGATAATTGATACAATAGATGATATGAACCCGAATTCTGCTAACGCAATTCTCAAAATTCTTGAGGAGCCACCGAAAAAAGTAATATTTATGTTAATTAATAATAGCGAAGGGAGGCTTTTACCTACGATCAAATCGAGATGTCAATTACTGAAATTTTCGGCTCTTTCAAAAGATGATTTAGTTTTAGCTCTGCAATCCTACGGGGCGAATTTAGAGGAATTAGATATAAATCTCGTCTATCAATTAAGTTGTGGAAGTATGAGAACAGCTAACGAAATTTTATCTTCTGATTTTTTGAAAAATTTAAATGATATTAAAGGGCTAATATCCGGAGTATGGCCTGTGCTTGTTTCTGATAGTGAAGCTATCTTTGAGAAATGGCAAAAATTGACAAAACAGGACCCGACTTCTGTACTGGAAGATAAGATTTTGATTATTAAAAATTGGTTGTCTGATGGGTTGGTTCGGTACGCTAGATCCAGGAGGGGGAGACCCCCAGCAATCAAAGATGAAGAAAAACTTTTTGAAAGACTAATCAATACGCACGGCCCTGGAAGATTGCTGGAGCGTTTACAAGAAGTTGAGCGCCTAGTGGCTCAGAGTAAAGGGCTCAATTTGGACAAAAAAGAGACATTTATTAAGTTTATAAGACTATTAACTGAGTAAGAAAAGCTTGGTTGAAAGTCGGCTGACTAAACTATAACTTAATTAACTTTATATTTTACCAATTGTTTGAGAACGATTTATGGAAGCGCCTAGATATTATTTAACTACGCCAATCTATTACGTAAATGACGTGCCGCATATAGGACATGCCTACACTACATTGGCCTGCGATGTTCTAGCACGATTTATGCGCTTAGATGGGTGTGACGTTCTTTTTCTCACAGGAACGGATGAACATGGCCAGAAAGTGGAAAAGGCCGCTGAAACTCTAAAAATGGAACCACAAGCTTTTACTGATAAAGTTTCTAAAAACTTTCGAGACCTTCTCCCATTTATGAATATTAGCAATGACGATTTTATAAGAACTACAGAGGCTCGACATAAGGTCGCAGCTCAAGCTATTTGGCGACGTTTAATGCAGAATGGTCATATTTATTTAGATAAATACTCTGGCTGGTATTCGGTAAGAGACGAAGCTTATTTTGCCGAAAACGAGTTAATTGACGGCAAAGCACCGACTGGTGCTCCAGTGGAATGGGTAGAGGAGCCAAGTTATTTTTTCGATTTATCTAAGTGGCAAACAAAATTATTAGAATTTTATGATGAGAATCCTAATTTCATCGCGCCTGCAAGTCGACGAAATGAAGTAATTAGCTTTGTTTCTTCCGGTTTAAGAGACCTTTCAATTTCCAGGACAAGTTTCAACTGGGGCATCGCAGTACCCGATGACGAAAAACACATTATGTACGTTTGGTTAGATGCATTAACTAACTATATCACAGCTACCGGTTTTCCTGATGAACAGGAAACATTATATAAGAAATTTTGGCCAGCTAGTCTTCATATGGTTGGGAAAGATATCTTGCGGTTTCACGCAGTATATTGGCCAGCTTTTTTATTAGCAGCGGGCCTCGAGCCACCAAAAAGGGTTTTCGCACACGGGTGGTGGACTAACGAAGGGCAGAAGATATCAAAATCTCTAGGTAATGTAATTGACCCAATAGAATTGGTAGAGAAATATGGTCTTGATCAAGTAAGGTATTTTTTATTGCGAGAAGTACCCTTTGGAAACGATGGAGACTTTTCAAAAAATTCTATGATTAATCGTATCAATAGCGATTTATCGAATGATTTAGGTAACTTATGCCAGCGTGTACTGTCATTTGTGCAAAAAAATTGCGATGCAAGTATACCGCAGAATAATGGGTTTTCTAAAGATGATGAACGGTTGATTGCTCAAGTTTATGGGGTCTTGCCAAGCTTGAGGGCGGACTTCAATTCTCAATCTTTTAATGTGGCACTGGAAAGAATTTGGAGTATCGTTTCTGCCTCTAACAAATATATTGATGAGCAGGCCCCGTGGAAACTACGAAAGACTGAACCAGAACGCATGCAAACAGTATTATTTACACTCCTGGAGACGATACGCTGTATTGGTATTTTGCTTCAACCTATTATGCCGGCCTCGGCTAATGAAATTCTTAACCAGCTTACTATAGATCCGTCAGATAGATCCTATAGCGCTCTAAATGAGGAACACTGCTTGCAGTCTGGTGCTAAGTTGCAACAGCCAAATCCTATATTTCCAAGGTTTGATGAAAAGACATAAAGTTGGCAAAGATAGAAAAAGGTTTACAGCTAATTGATTCTCATTGTCACCTGGATTTTAAAGACTTTGAAAACGATCTGCCGTATGTTGTAGCTCGAGCTGATACCGCTGGTATTTTCCGTCTATTAACCATTTCAACATCGTTAAGAGAATTGACTAAATTAATTTCAATAGCGGAAAGTTATCCAGCAATATATTGCACAGCTGGTGTGCACCCTCATAACGCGCAAAGTGAGGGGGTTAACGATCCACAAAAAATCTTAAATCAATTAGATCATAAGAAAATTATTGGAATTGGTGAAAGCGGTTTGGATTTTCATTACGATTTTTCAGAAATTGATTGCCAAAGACAAAATTTTCTTTCTCATATCGAAGCGTCAAGAACGACAGGTCTACCTCTCATTATACACAGTCGAGACGCTGATGATGAAATGTCTGAAACATTACAGAGAGAACAGAAAAAGGGAGAATTTCCTTTTATTCTTCATTGCTTTACTGGTGGTCAAAAACTTGCCGACATCGCTATTGAATTGGGTGGTTTCATATCCGTCTCTGGCATTGTAACATTTAAGAATGCAGGTGATTTAAGATCGGTGATAAAAACTGTTCCAATTGAGCGTTTACTTATTGAGACAGATGCGCCGTACTTGTCTCCAGTTCCTTTTCGTGGTGCCAGAAATGAACCTGCAAATTTAATTTACACTTTTGATGAATTGCTAAAAATAAAAGAGTGTTCGCGAGAAGAATTAGCGTTTTATACAACAGATAACTTTCTTAGGCTTTTTACAAAAATGCCAAAATTGGATACATCAATTGAAAAAAATTAAAGTAACTATCTTAGGGTGTGGCTCATCAATTGGGGTTCCAAGTTTGGGAAACAATTGGGGTAATTGTAACCCGAATAACCCTAAAAATAGACGTCGCAGGTGTTCTGTTTTGTTGGAAGTCAATGACTTTGTGATCTTAATTGATACTTCACCTGATTTAAGAGAACAACTCCTAGATGCTAATGTTAAAAGAGTAGACGCAGTCCTATTCACCCATGGCCATGCCGATCATACACACGGATTAGATGATCTTCGACCAATGTTTTGGAGAATGAAAAAACCTATTGATGTGTATGGGGACGCCAAAACGCTTAGTTTACTTGAGTCACGTTTCGACTATATGTTTAAGAAGGCTCCAGAAAGCCCACCGTATTTTAAAGTACCCTTATCGTCTAGTATAATAACAGACTCCGTTTTTTCTCTAGGTGGAATAACAGTTAAGCCTATAGTACAGCATCATGGTGTAAGTGGCGAAAGCCTTGGCTTTCTGTTTGATGGTAGAGTAGCCTACTCAACTGACGTTTCTCATATGAATGATGAGCAACTTAGAGCTCTTGAAGGCTTAGACCTATGGATTGTTGATTGTTTACGGTGGCAGGAATCACTGGCGCATTCGCACGTTTCTCGAACACTTGAATGGATTAGTAAAATCGAACCAAAACGTTCTTTCCTCACTCACATGACAAACGAATTAGATTATGAGTTCCTTTTGCAGGAGCTACCTAAAAATGTAGAACCTGCTTATGATGGTCTTATTATTGAAGTGTAAGCTCAATGAGGGAAAAAAAATGGAAAAAGAGTTTTTAGAGCAAATAGCCAAAGATCATGCTAGAAACATTCTAACGAGAGATGACGCAAAGACATTTTTAAAAGAACTACGAGCCTTGTGTGATAAGCATAAGGTTCTATTAAGAACAGATGATCAAATAATTCGGTTTAGTAAAAACTTTAACGATGCAACGTTAAGTACCAATTTTGTTGCCATTATTGATAAAAATGGTAACTGTCCGGCTGCAAGAATAGAATTAAAGTAGAATTAATTTCCCATAATATATATTATGCGACAAATATGTCTAGAGTAGTAAACATGTCTATGAAAAACTTATTAGAAATAGTGTCTCGCCTGCGTGATCCCAAAAATGGGTGCCCTTGGGACATAGAGCAAACATTTGAGACTATAGCTCCCTTTACTATCGAAGAAGCTTATGAAGTTCATGAAGCGATATCAAATAACAACTACGACAACCTTAAAGATGAATTGGGCGACCTTTTACTTCAAATCGTTTTCCATTCTAAAATTGCTGAGGAGTTGCAACTGTTCTGTTTTGATGAAGTAGTCGAGAGTATTTGTGAAAAAATGGTTGAAAGGCATCCGCATGTCTTTGGGCATAAGAAAATTGAAACTGCTGATGAGCAGTTGGCCTCATGGGAAGACATTAAGGCCAAGGAGCGTGAGATTAAATCAGAGAACCAATCAGAATCGTTAAGTGCCTTGAGTGGAGTGAGCGTCGCATACCCTGCTCTAGTTAGGGCAGAAAAATTACAAAAGAGAGCTGCAAGGGTCGGTTTCGATTGGAAGGAACCTGAGCCAGTTTTGAATAAGCTTGATGAAGAAGTAAGTGAACTAAAAGAAGTTTTGAACGAGAATTGTGAAAAGTTCCGATTGGAAGAGGAACTAGGAGATATTTTATTCACTTGCGTCAACCTTGCGAGGCATATAAATATCGATCCTGAAACTGCGCTCCACAAGGCTAATAGAAAATTCATCCAAAGATTTCAACACGTTGAAACACTATTGAAAAAAGAGATGAATAAAAAACCGGAAAACGCTGATTTCACAGAGCTAGAAGAAAGATGGAAGCGAGCGAAAAAGATAAAAATAGCTCAATGGAATAATATTGGTTAACCAACAGACTTATGTGGAATTTTAAAATATGAAACCCGAAATATTCATTGATGGTGAGGCTGGAACGACGGGTTTAGTGATAAGAGAATTACTTAGAGAGCGATCAGACCTTTCTTTTATTAGCCTCAATGCTGCCGAAAGAAAGGATGTGACAGCCAGAAGAAACGCACTAAATTCTTGCAAGTTAGCGGTTTTGTGTTTGCCGGACGAAGCAGCGCGTGAAGCTATTACCCTTATAGAAAACCCTAATGTAAAGGTGATTGATACTTCAACGGCTCATAGAGTTTCGCCAAAATGGGTGTATGGTTTTCCAGAAATGACTAGTGGGCAGGTCGAGTTAATTAAAAAATCTAAGAGAGTTGCAAATCCCGGTTGTTA
>NZGS01000018.1 GCA_002690995.1 Rhodospirillaceae bacterium | reverse complement strand
TTACGACGCAGGAATGGGAGTGTCCAGGGCGGATTATAGAAGGCATATTTTGCGTTGCCAACCTTGGAATAAGACCCATTCATATATTTTTCTAGTTCATTCGTATGCTTAGTTAGGTTTTCCTCCGTGCTCCTGCCGGAGAAAGTTATTACCGCATAGCGTTTAGAAGGTATCTGGATTATTTTTATTCTATCATTTATTGGATTCGGAATAGTATCTATCGAAAACTTCGACGGCATTATAAAGCTTGTAGCCCATTCTGCATCCGTTTTTTCCTGCTGAACTGGTGCAGTCATCGCAATCTTAATCCCCTCCTGCTGCGTTATTGGACCATTTATTGAAAGTTGTTTCCCTCCCTCGTTATTACCAAAAATGAAATCTGCTAATATTCTAAATCCATCACTGATCGAAGCCTGACGGGAGCCGGCGGTCTTTACCTCCGCGATGATCAATGGAGGATATTGTCTGATTTCTATATTTTGTTCGTTCTTTAATATTTTGTAGGCTGGAACCTCAACGTTACTCATAATTGGTCCTATCATAGCAGCGCCAAAAGCTAAAACGCTGAGTAGTAAGATTGTTGCCAGGAATATTTTCTTTTTCATCTTTGAAAGATATTTGCCATTGGCTTTTTCATGTTTAAAAGACGACCGTTTATAAACTTTTACGTGCACCCAGCCCGGGATCAGATAGAGGAGCAGACACCCTGTCGATCGGTTTACTTTACTCTCGATATTCGAAACAAACCACCGTCTTGTTCGTCATTTAAAATGAGGATGCTACCGTCCTTTAAAACTTCAACATCCCGCACCCTTCCAACTACGTTCTTCAAGATGCTGGTTTCAGATGTGGGGTAACCGTTTTTTCCCATGCTCACGACGAACAAGCGCATGAATTTGAGACTTCCAATTAAAAGTTTTCCGCGTAGCTCTGGGAACATGTTTCCATAATAAAAAGCCATCCCAGAGGGTGCTATGCTTGGTGTCCATTTCCAAACAGGGTCGGTAAAACCTGTTGGGGAGTAGTTAAGCCCGATGTCGCCACCGATGTATTCTTTACCATACGACACTTTAGGCCAACCGTAATTGTTTCCATAAGAAATGATGTTTATTTCATCACCGCCGCGCGGGCCGTGTTCGTGCGACCAAAGCTCCCCGGTTCGATCGTTAAATACCAGGCCTTGCGGGTTTCGATGACCTATCGAATAGATCTCTTTTGCCCAGTTTTTATTTAGAGAACGTGGTGTTTTGGCCGGGAGTAAACTTATATGGATTATCGTTCCTGAGTGGTTTCTAGGGTTCTGCGCGTTGTTTCTCTCACCTCTATCTCCTACTGAAGCATAGAGAATGTTGTCCTTTATAGCTAACCGACAACCGAAATGGACACCACTTCTGGATGGCTTGTTTGATACGAATATATCTGAACCGTTCACTAATCTATCACCATCTAATGTTGCCCGAAAAACAGCCGTGCTGCTTTCGGATGAAGAAGCGGGTTTGGAGTAGCAAAGGAATACAACAATTTCGTCCCCGATTTTTTGGGACGTCACATCCAGTAAGCCACCTTGCCGGTGCTCGACGACATTCGGAGTGTTAGATATTTTTTTACTGATTTGAGTAGACGTATTAATGAGATAAAGTGAGCCAGGACGGGTTGTAACCAAGACGCTCTGGCCGCCTACCGTTGTTAATCCCCACGGATGTTTTAAAGAGGGCCCGATCCGTACTATGTTGATTTCTGTTGCAAATACGCCGCAGCTAGTTGTCAGTGACATAATATAGAAAAGTGTGTACAGCGATGCCTTTATTGTTAAGCGGTATAGTCTTCGCGAGTTTAACATTGAAAAGACCTTGCACTATTAAACTACAGCAGAAACACTATTTAGAACGGATTAGAGCCGACGACGTTCTAACAAATTTATGAAGGCTGTTTCTTTTGCTCCTGCATTTTGTCCCATTCGGCATCTATCATACGCATTGTTGCCTTAACAAGCGGCTGTTTAGGATCTAATCCACAGTATAAGAGGGTCGCAAACCATTGCAACTCCGGACTAAGTGCGACCTTTTCTTTAGGGGATCGTTTCGAAGACATCTCCTCATTCACCTGATCAACAAACTTTTCAACCCACATCCTTATGTCTTTTTGGGCTGCAGGGTTTTCTTGATAAGCAAGTATGTACGAACATTGGACACCGCCCACGCCTAAGCTCGTACTGCCTGAGTGATGCGCTAATGCAGGAACAGCAGTGAAGGATAACATTAATGAGAAGACAAATAGACGGTGTTTTAAAGATGCAAAGCTTTTCATAGACATGACCCAAACTTGTTGAACTTATATGACATACGGTTAACCGAAGTAATTGGATTACAAATAAGAATTTCGATGCTTGAACAAGAATAGGAACGGATTACTTATGTGACAGGGGGTTCTGGTGATGAAAGAAATATTGGACTGCGACAATTGGATTAGCTGGCGTAGGCGAAATGAAGACTTTGCTTTAAAGCTGGATGGCGGTGATCCTATCGTGATTACTATCTCACCGAACGGTCATGATGCAGCTGCCAGTATTCTATCTCGTCCGGGAGAGTGTAAACACGTCCCCGCGCAAAATTGGTTCACCATTGAAAGCCTTGGAACAAAAAGTGTCATTCATTACAAATCTGACACTCCGAATGAAGAGATCGCCGAAGAAAATTGGTATCCGCGGCCACGTGAAGGAAATTTCATTGGATAGTGTTAAAATTAGCGAAACAGCCAATAGATATTCGACAAAAGTCTGACCGGAACGCATTAAAATATTTTAAAGTCGAGTGATCTGCAGCCGACTAGAATCCGTAATATATCAACAAATTAATAGTAAAAACGTTTGCGTCGTGAAATTTTTTTTTATTATCGTCGGTCTCTTAATTGCAACAGGTTGTTCAACAATGACAGTTACCAATGTGTCTCAAAAAAAACCTAAATTAATCCTAGAACAGTACTTCCTTGGTAAGACCTTTGCATCTGGTATTTTTGAAGATCGCTTCGGGAATGTGAGGCGGCAGTTTACTGTAGATATTGACGGAACTTGGGACGGTAAAACGCTGACCTTAATTGAGGACTTTATTTTTGGTGATGGGGAGACGGAAACGCGCGTGTGGTCAATAGAGAAAATTGCACCCGCCTCTTACGTGGGGACTGCCGACGATGTTATCGGCTCAGCTAAAGGTATAGTTTCAGGGAACACGCTAAATTGGAAGTATGACATGAGACTAAAGGTTGGGGGGAGCAGAGTTAAAGTACACTTCGACGACTGGATGTTTCTTCAACCAAACGGTGTTTTGATCAATAAAGCCACGGTTAGCAAATTAGGTTTGGATATTGGGAGGGTAACTATTGCTTTTACCAAAAAGGCAGATGCTGACTTTCTTTCTACCATTTCATCAACAAACAACGAACCTATAGTCGCGACGTTAGCCAGATGATCACGGTCTTTTTCGACGACAAATGCGGTCTATGCTCTAAAGAGATAGCGCACTATAAAAAAATAGCATCAGATGAATTTGAATGGATCCCGATAAGCACTGACAAAGGGCGTTTGAAAAGGTACGGAATAGAGACCGTCGACGCCTTAAAATTGCTTCATGTCGTCGATCACTCAGGAGTTGTCCACCAAGGTGTAGATTCCTTCTTTGTCATCTGGCGTCATCTAAGGCGCTGGAGGTGGTTTGCAGCTATAGTCTCTTTGCCTTTGATACACCAAATATTAAGAAAATTATATACTACTTTTGCTGAATGGCGCTTTAGACGTCTTTCTCACTGCAGAGCTCTGATAGATAATTGAGATCCGTTCGGCGCTTTTTATGCTCAATAAATGAGGAATCAATCGCTGCTCAATTTGCTTAGGCTGCGAAAATCGGCCTCCAGTTTCTTCCCACCAAAATCTACGTGTACAACGTTAACATCGTGGCGACGGCACCACACTTGCAGACCGATACCTGTTAAACCGACATCCAACATTGAATATTGTTGAAGAGACCTACTATCTGTAAGTCTAGCACAATATTCCTCATAGCACTGATTACAAACTAAGTTTTCTGTTATGTTGTAAAGCAAGTTGCTATTTTCATCTTTATCCACTGGACGAGCGTCGAGTTATATGGATATAAGATCGGATCCTATCGCATAAACGATCAGAGCCATTTGTAAAAGGTTTAATATCACCGTGAGCCTGTGGGAAAGGCTAAATTTTTTTGCGGAGTCCAGATTGCCCGATAATTCTTCATCCCGCCATTGATTAATCTTAGGCAAAAGTATCTGTCGGACAAGAACGGTTGTAACAACGATAAAAATGCAAGCGGCGGTAGCTACCGATATTAATTTACCTAAAAAACCAGCAATGAGGGCCAAAACAATAATAAAAAGATAATAGTTAGGAAATAACCGCCTCAGGACGACGCCAGATGTCTTTATATCCAGAGAAGAAAAAATAGCTGGCGCAACAACAGCTGGAAAAAAAACCATGCCGCCGAGAAGAAGAAGTAGTATATAAATTTGAATTACTTCACTCATCTAGTATCTCCTTTTGGTGGCATACGGCTAAGCACTGTCAACTAGATCACTATTGTGACTTGTTTTCTAGCTAGGCTATCTTAAAATTAAATGAGATATTTGAGGATCGGAGGTATATTGTATAGTGAATGGAAATTAAGCGCTCTTATATTTTTTTGAGTTTCTTATTATAGCTAATGTCACTCGGATAAATATGAATAGACTATTCTATAGAATGAGCTTTCATTTCAATTTCAATAAACGTTAATGGTTGGTCCCCCGCATTGATAACATTATGTTCGACGCCGGCTTTTCTATAATATGAGATTCCACTGGTGAGGCTAGCCCGTGTCTCGTTGCCATCTCCGTCCACTAATAAAAGCTCACCGTCAGTTTGTGGTACAACAACGTAATCCCACTCGTGACGATGAAAGGTAGTCTCAGCCCCACTTTCGAAGGTGTACTCCGTTACGCGTACTCTTTCGTTGTCAACTTGAATGGTGCTGCTGGCTTGTTCGCGATGAGCAATGGTCTTCATCTATTATCGTTCCTTTTCAGATCAATTTTGTTTTTAGTTTTACTCCCATATTAACGAAAATAATATTCGTTGGCGACTTTATACTCGGAAATTTATACGAAAATTATTGCTAACAAGAGGGAGTTAAGTTTTTCTTCAGTGTTTTATTTTTTCAATTCAAGCTTATATCTGGGTATAGCTAACCTTTGTAGGCAGTAAAACAAATTGATGCTTTTGTTGAGGAAATATTGAAATAATTCTAATGACTTTAAGAACAGTAATATTCTCGCTACTCTGTCTCACTATAGAACCATTATTGCTCTCCGTTGTTCTAGCCGATGACCAAAGCGAAAACCTGGTAAGAACGTCAAGGGATGATACTGTCACATTGGACACGCTTTTCGCTGAACTCGAAAAGGCGACGTCTTTGGCGGAAGCCCAAAGGGTGGAGCGCAGCATCTGGGCGAGATGGCATTGGCATAAAATTCCCCGCTTGTCGCAGAAACTAAAGCTAGGCACAACGTATTTGCAGGAAAATAATTTTAAAAAGGCCCTCTATATTTTTAATAAAATTATTAAAGAAGCGCCGGCCTTTTCCGAAGCCTATAATAAACGAGCTACGACATATTTTTTAATGAAAAAATACGATAAGTCGTTAATGGATATAAAAGTAACGCTTACACTTGAGCCACGTCATTTTGGAGCGTTGTCTGGTATGGGGCTTATTTTCATGAATCGTGGTGATTTCCAAAGAGCTTTAATGGCATTTACAGCAGTATTGAAAATTTATCCATTTTCAATTTCTGCTGCAGCAAATATGAAAATAATAGAGCGTGAACTCAACCTTAAAGTCCTTTGAATTTGCAAACTAATAAAGGTTATGAGTTTTTGGAATACCAGCAATGCAAAGATAGCGGTAGAGCCGCAGCGTCCAGTGCAGTATGTACCATAACCAACGCTGTAGATCATCTTGAAACAAGGTAAGTTGATGAAGTTTTACACAAAATTACTGCAAACTGTTGCTGTGTTGATGTTGACAACTGCGCCGATCGCCGTTGCGTTAACTAACATTTGCTCGAAATGTTAGTCTTAAGTCGCTTAGTTCACTCGATTAGTGCATCTCAGCATTATCTACTCGATTAACAAAATTACGGGAAACGGATAGTTCAGGGACAGTGAGGCCTGTGCCGCACTCACTCTTTTCCGCTGGCGTTCCCAAAGCTATTATTTCGAGGTATGTTTGCTGAACAGCTATCGCGAAAACCTCTAAAAGGCTGTCGACTATCCAGGCATGTGCCGTTGGGTTATCGGAGAAATTATCCCCAAAAATAATTTTTTCGTCTTTTTCCATATCAGCCCAGTTTATCTCCAATACAGGATAAAAACTTGGGCCGTGGTTCTTTTGAGAGAGTTGGAAACCCACGTTGTGAGGTCCCCCAGCGCCAAAAAATGAAAATTTGATGCCGCCAAGAAAATCATCGTGCGTGCTTTTAGGCGTATCATAGCTCAGTGATAACTGCGCTAAACCATATCTGTGGCCAAGCTTTTCAAAGTTACTATACAACCCGTTCATCCTCTCTAAAACTTAACTGTAATGTAAATATTACGTATCAACCGGTTTATTAGATCATGCAAGGAGTTGGTTATTGGGCAGCTGCTAAAACTTACTGTTATCAACAACACATCGATGAGGGGAATATTCACCGTTGCTTTTAAAAAATACTCACGAAAGAAATCTACATGCAACTCACCTTCGTAGAATATCTATAGACCTAGTGGGAGTGGTTTTCATGCGTTCGGATTCAGAAATTATAGCGTTAGCTTGGGATGATAAAGCCTCATTTGAAATGATAGAGGACCAGACCGGTTTATCGGAGAAAGGTATTATCAAGTTAATGAGGCGCTCTCTTAAGCCGGGATCTTTCAGGAAGTGGCGTGAACGGGTAAGCGGCCGCCCAGCAAAACACGCTAAACGCAGTTTAAACGCTTTAGCGATAGACTATGCCGATTTGTAGTGAATGCGAGCTAAAGGAAAGCGAAAAGCGTGGAAGATGGATTATTCTCCCCGGCGAAGATAACAGTATAAAATGGTCCTTTCAGTGTCTGATGTGTATTAGGGCGTGGCGGGAACGTGCCCTGAAACGCCAAGGTCTATCAAGTGATGAGGTCCTTGCTAAGCTTAACGCAGAGTACCCACTTGTCAGGTCAGCCTCGACTCAAAAACAAAACTGAACCTTATCACTGGTAGCCGGCGGCGCAATTTTAACAAAGAAAATAGACCGCAAGGAGCCAATTTTTTGAGATCTAATTTTTTAACGTTGTAAAAACACGTTTACAAAAGATGACTAACTAGCTCCAAGGTTAATAAAAAATAACGGTCTTTTATTGAGCTGGATTGGATAACTATGAGTGAAAAAAAAGAGACTTTAGATCCAGAAATCTGGACACTGAGTGTTATTGGCGATGTTTACGGCTTTATTGATGAAGCCTTTTCGGATATCCCAGTTACAGAGCAAGACGTATTAAAAGACTTTTTGGATGGCGCGACGTTCGACAATCCTTTGTATATCGGCGTCAAAGAACGCTTATTGGAAAACTTATGGGATAAGAAAGCGTCATATCATGAAAAAAATAGGTCTATTCAATGATAAGATATAATTTAAAAAAAATGCTCGATAGATGAGCCGACGAGTTCTAATATTAAGCATTCGCTAATCAAGGCGCCTTAATAAACAGCCACCCAAGGACCTCTGCGATATGAACTACTTAATTGAGCCACAGAAGCAAGTAGAAATTTGCGCCAGGGCGGAAGTGCTTATTCTCGGTGGAGGTCCATCAGGGATAGCTGCTGCAATCGCCTCGGCACGCTCTGGATCTAAAACAATTTTACTTGAAAGATATGGTTTTTTAGGCGGTATGGGTACCGCGGCGATGGTTACAAATTTTTGCGGGCTCCATGCCAACATAAACGGCACCGTCCAACGAATTGTGCACGGTGTGGCAGATGATATTCTTGCTCGGTTGGAACACCTCGGCGGCTTAAATGCTCCCCATCACATTAAGGGCAGAAACGGGGGACACGATACAGCTGCTCAAGCTTATGACACTGCAGCGTATAAAGTTGTTGCGGATGAACTTTTAAAAGATGCTGGCGTAGACCTACGTTTTCATTCTCTTGCTGCGGGCGTTGCAATGAAAAATAAATCTTCCATTGATGCTGTTATTTTGGAAACTAAATCGGGGAGAAAAGCGATTAAGGCGGAGATCTTTATCGATTGTTCGGGGGACGCGGATTTGGCTTTCTGGTCAGGGGCAGAGGTTGAAAAAGGTGATGATGATGGGTTTATAGCATACCCGACAACGATGTTCAGGATTGGGAATGTTGACGATGATTTGGCTCACCGGTTGGGCCGTCCAAACTTAAATGAACTCATTGCTAAACATGGAGATTATTTTAATCTACCGCGCAAAACCGGTATAATTAATTCGCAGGCACACAAAGGTGAATGGAGAGCCAATTTAACACAAATTAGTAAATGTGATGGATCACCTGTAGATGGCAGCAATTGGGATGATTTAAGTTTTGCTGAAGCAGAGGGACGGCGCCAAGTATTAGAATACCATAGGTTTTTAAAGGACTGCGTTCCAGGATTTCAAAACTCCTATTTGCTGGAAACAGCTGCTCAGGTTGGTATACGAGAGACCCGCAGAATTATTGGTTCATATGTATTAACAGAAGAAGACGTTTTGGGCTGCTCAGATTTTGCTGACGTGATCGGATGTAATGGTTGGCCGTTAGAGCAACATTTAAAAGGTGCAACGAAGTGGACATTTCTAGGGGGCAGGGGCTATCATCAAATCCCATACGGCTCGTTAATTCCGATAGGAGTTGATAATCTTCTTGTTGCTGGCCGCTGCGCCTCTGCTACTCCAGAAGGTCAGTCCTCTCTTCGGGTCAGCGGGCCCTGCTTTGTGATGGGGCAAGCGGCGGGCACAGCTGCTAATTTAGCCATTGAAACTAAAACAATGCCGGCGGCCATTAATACTTTAGAACTTCAAAATCGCCTTCGGAATGATGGGGTTTTCTTAGGGCAATAGCGGTTTTCATTTAACTAAGCAGATAAATTTTAGACATGGGGCATGCAAGCATTATTTGTCTTTGACAATCCGACTGGAAGTATTTTTCGTAAAATCTTAAAGTTGGTTTTTAGAGATCAATGCAGACAGTCAGGTGGGAGGAAATATTGGTTAACAAAAAAATTACAAGGCTCCCGGTCGACGTTACGACCGCAATGGGGGATAAATTTTCTTTTAACTTTAAGTTACATGAGCACACGGCTGATCCGATAAAGGTATCAAATCTGGTCTCATCTGTGCTTGCAACTCTTGATAACGAAATCAAGCTCTTGGGTGAGACCAGCAATGGGGATGTTCTACAAGGACTAGCTATGGCATTGGCTATAAGATCTAAAATAATACATGGGGCAAATGATACCACTCCAAGGTTGGTAAAGTCTTTGGTTAATGATGCGCTCGAAAGCCTCGATGACACAAAAATTGATGCTGCCACTGCTGGAAATGCTTGAACATGGGTAAGAGAGAAAATGGTAAATAAAAGAGAAAATGTTTGGGATTTTCCAAGACCCGCAATATGTGAGCCTTTCAATGGGAACCGGTAGGTAGTGGTTTCGGGGAAAGCGATTGCAAAAACCGACAGAGGTTTTCGTTCTTGAGAAACTTCTCATCCTCCAAGTTATTACATTCCTCCAGATGACATTAAAATGGATGATCTACTATATAATCAACGCGTAACGCTATGCGAATGAAAAGGAAAGGCTTCGTATTTTAATTTTGAGGGAGGCGACCGTAGTATAACGGATATTGCATGGACATATACCGACCCAACTCCAACATTTAGAAAAATAAAGAATTATTTGAGTTTTTACGCGTCAAAAGTAGATGCTTGTTATGTTAATAGTGAAAAGGTTTTGGCTCGGGACAGAGACTTCTACGGTGGTTGGATAACAAAACATTTGACCGGACCATTTAAGGGAGGACAAGGAACAGTTGGTTGGTAAAATTTAATAAAGTTTTAAGGAGATTATCGGATGTGTGTTTATGAAAATCTTTGAAGTTATTTCTTAAAACGTGAAGTTGACAAAGTATCTAATTTTTTTATCGACACCAGATGTCCCGTTAGCGTGCCAAATGCTGTTTCTACTGTTAACCCTACGGGAAGGATTGGCCCATCTTTTAGTGGCCGGCCGACGTATACGAGTTTTTCTCCAGACGTCTCGGCATATTTGCTTTTCTCGCGTCTATGTCCGCCGAGCATATTAACATTAATCGCACAAACAAGTGCCTTTCCTTGGAAACTGGAAAATGGCGTTTGCTTAAGGGTTAACTCTCCTCTGTCTGCAAGCGTCAAGTCGTACCAGCGACGTCCATCAAATACCTGAAAAGTGCCGTTGCAGCCCATTCCACGTTCAAGACGTCGGTTTATTTCTACAATAGCTGTCAGAGGGTCAATGGTTTCTTTTACCAGGCCTCTCGGGATGGGAAAAACTTCTGAAAGGTCTGGGGGTGGCTGAATATCGCTAGATCCCAGTTCTCCGTTGCTTTTATATGATAAGACTGTTTTCCGAACATTACCGGCTCTTTGGCCGACGTTTTGATGGAGACTAGGGACTGAACGCCATTCTAGAAAATTTCCGTTTGACGTGGCTTGCCCACTCCATTCATATACTAAATTCAAAAGTCCGTCGGTCTTTGACTTCGAAACTACTTTATAGCTCTTGCGCCTTAATTCGATTGCAGTCTTGGCTTGTAAAATAGTAAAACCGCCGAAATAGAACGTATAATCTGCCACGATAGTTTTAGATTTCGCCTCACCAAACATAACCGTCGCGAAAATAATTAGAATTTTTATGGTTATTAAATGTTGAGTTTTAACCACTTTTGTATAACCGGATTATGGAGTTATTTTGCCTGCTTACGCCATTGTGAGTTGAGTAGTTCTTTTACAGCGTCAGAAAGTAAAGCCTTGGGCTCCTCGCTACAGAAACTTAATATTTTGTACCAAATTACATCCTCACGGGGTGCTATATCATTGGGAAGAGGGCCCTTTATGCCGGTCTTTTGTTTCAACCCCAATCGAATATATTCACCGAAATAATTGGTGGCGGTTATCCATCCCTGCGCCCAGTTTTGATAGAATTTTCTCAGACCTTTATCCTCCGGGTTTTTTAAAACTACACGACAAGAGATCTCGCCCGCGCCAAGTATCGTATAGTTTTTTTCATCACCGTGCGCAGCAACGGCTGGTAGCAACATTACTGCAAATAATATAATTAGAGCATGCTTCATTATACGTTTTCTTTGTTTGTAGTGAGACATAGGCTGGATGATCCTAAGTATAGATATTTGGTTTGGTAGTTCATTTAATAACTTAATTAAATACTACTCAATATTAAGCAAAAAAAATTAGTCGTAGATACCTTTTTCTGATTTCAAAAATTTAATTCACCCTGGAGTTTATTCTTTGGGCGTATTGAATTTCTTTTGATTGTCTGCTTCCCTTTCCTGCTTCCATGCTTAACGTAAACTTCCCTCGCGATTTCCTTATGCTCGGGTTTTCCTTTAACTGCATAAAGCTTCTTAGAAGCCATTTGTCTTGATGTCTTTTCGTCGACTATTGGAGGTGGATATCCTTTTGGTCTGTTAGGTGAAAGCCATGGCGTATGGATAAATTCTTGATCGATATGTTTCAATTCTGGAACCCATTGACGAACGAACCTTCCTTTAGGGTCCTGATCCAACCCTTGTTTTATTGGATTGTAAATTCGAATTGTATTTATTCCTGTGGTACCAGATTGCATTTGAGCCTGGCTGTAGTGAATGCCAGGTTCGTAATCTGTGAAAAGTCCTGCAAGGTGAACTGATGGTTCGCGCCAATGTAACCATAAGTGTTGACTTGAAAAGCTAATAAGAAGTGCCCGCATTCTGAAATTAAGCCACCCAGTAGCAGTCAAAAAACGCATGCAGGCGTCGATCATAGGATATCCAGTGCGCCCACTTTTCCACGCCTCAAAGTAAGTTCGATTGAAACAGTCCTCACGTAATCCATTGTAACAGGAATTCATGTTTCTAAATTCAATTTGGGGCTCCGACTCCAATTTCTGAATGAAGTGGCAATGCCAACGAAGCCGACTGGAAAAAGATTTTAAGGACTGGCTCCAGTCTTTTTTTAGATCAGTTGAGATGTGTCTTAAGTTTTGTAGTCTACTTGTAGTAGATTGGTATATCTCTTTCACTGAGATAGTACCAAAAGCAATGTGGGGAGATAAGCGTGAACAGCTATCAATGGCGGTGAGGGGAGAGGACATTTCGCTTCTATATTTCTCTCCTCTTGAGTTTAAAAAGCTGTCTAAAAGTTTTTTAGCTTCCTTCCTGCCGCCCCTAGGAGCTCGATAAAGTTCATCATCATCAAGCTTTAGTTCGCTATTAGTAGGTATTGGGTCTGTGTGTTCGTTAACGAATATTACACGGGTTGGTTTTTGAGATGCAGGCTCATTCATACTGGAATACCAATTTGTTGACCAGCCATTGCGAGAAGATAAACCACGTATCACACCATGCTGAGCCTTTTCAATCCAATGGACATTGTTTTTCCTTGCCCAAGCTCTAACTTCAAGATCGCGTGCGAAGGTCCAACCGTTCCAAGTCTCTTGGTGAGAGTAAAGTTTGTTAAAACTATGTTTCTCCTTTAATTCGGTAAAAATTTGTACGGCGTCCCCAACTTTTATAATTAGTTTGCCGCCGTTACTCCTAAGCGATTGATCTAGCTCGTCCAAGCACTGTTTAAGAAAATTATATTGTCTCCCAGTTAGATCAGGCTGTAGCCACAATTGTTGTTCTATTATATAAATGGGTAGGATTGGTCCATTTCGAGAGGCCTCCAAAAAGCTTTCGTTATCCTCTAACCTCAGATCACGCTTAAACCAGACAATATTCATTTGGTAAGTTGTCCTAAATCTTTGTTCACTAGGTGTAAGAGTTGTTGTGGTATTTAAGAGGTGTGGCAGTTCTTTCATTTTTCAATAAGTGCAGGTACTTTTAAATTACAAGCTTAGGATTGAATGGAAATAGTTTTGAATGAACTATCCGCATCTTTCTAAGGTGCTAAAGTTTATGGAATGAAAGTAAGTTTGTCCGAGGAAGGGATAACAAATTATGCAAGTTAAAGAATATCTGCCAGCGACTATATCCGGCAGAGAATTAATAATGGAGGGAACAGATATTAGGGTTCAAATCCTCACACTTGACGAAGGCGAGTCAATACCATGGCATTTTCACAGCGAAATAACCGATTACTTTGTTTGTTTAGAAGGAACCCTTGTCGTTGAAACGAAAGCACCAAGTAATACACATTTTTTAGAAGTTGGAGAACGGTGTTCAGTTTCCCCTATGAATGCACATTACGTTCATGGACTCGAAATGAGTAAGGCAAAATTTTTGATCCTTCAGGGTGTGGGTGTTTACGACAACATACCGGTTGGAGTAAATAAGCTATCGTATCGACAGGGACCTCAGGAACAAGATGATAGAGAATAAAGCAATTGATATATCTGCGCCTTTTAAAAGAAGCGATTATAAAATTAAACCGGAGTGGATTGACCACAACGGCCATATGAATGTCACCTTTTATCTGGAGGCCTTTGATCATAACATAGGGGATTTTTTTCGTTCACTGGGACTCACAAAGGAGTATAGACGCAAGCAGAGTGTCGCAACGTACTGCGGTGATTTTCATATTCATTATATCCGGGAATTATTTGAAGGGACTCGTATTGAGATAACCTGTCAATTGGTGGATTTCGACGAAAAACGTATTCACCTGTGTCAGTCTATGTACAATGCGGAAGAAGGCTATCTCGCGGCCGAATCAGAGGTCATTTATTTACATGTCGACGCGCTAGCCCGGAAGGTTGCCCCCATGAAATCTGATCTATTTGAGAGAGTAAAAGTTGTTCACGAGGCACATAAACAGCTTGAACAGCCCGGGCAGAAAGGGAGAATTATATCACTTGAAAAGCGGAATTAGGCAGTCTCTTGCAGCGCATCTAGTGTTTGATAATGAGGTTTTGGTCGTCCCTCCCTATCAACTAAAACAAACACAATTTTGTCAATTTGGGTGAGTATTGTATCACTGCCTTTCTTTCTAACAACGCACTTCAATGTTATAGACGTCCGACCCATATCAATCGCTTCCATGCCAATTTCAACGATATCTCCCATTCGTGCGGTTGATAGAAATTCTATATTTGAAATATAGCGTGTAACCACTGAGTCGTCTTTTAATTGGCAAGCGCTAAAAATAAAAGCCTCTTCGTCAATCCATGAAAGTACTCTTCCTCCAAACAAAGATCCGTTTGAATTTAAGTCCTTAGCTGCAACCATCTTTCTAGTAAAAAATTTCATCTCAATACCATTTTTGGGCCGGGAAGATAGCTAATCCTTTACAAATTATGTGCCAAATAAATTTTCTTTGCGATTTAGGGAGATCTTCCCAATTCTGTGCGAAAAGAGTCTCGCTCTGTGGTTAAAAGTTAGGCAGAATATTTAATAAGTGTTTAAAAAGTAATCCTCGCCTAAGAATTCAAGTTGAGGGCCTTTAATATCCTTCCCGTAAGTGATCTGTAGCTGTTCAAGTGTCGTAAAATTCAAAACGAGTTATACCGTTCGGTTATTTTCGATTTAAACGCTATAAGCCCAACGCGATTAATTTCGTCATTAAACTTTAATTTTTGAAAATTTGGATTGGGAAGTTCTTGTCTACTTTAAAACGACATTTTGACAACAGAAGCGACTTAATAGCGTATGTCAAAGAACTTGCCCCGTGGGCTGAAGGAAATGCCTCCCAAATCCTTGGCGGGCAACGAGAATGTAAAAAAAGGTTAAAGAACCTCAACGCAGTAAAATATGGTAAAACGCGGAACTATGGGAACGGATCGGTTTCAATGCTTTCCCCTTATATTAATCATGGAGTTTTAACCTTAAATGAGGTTAGAAACCACGTTGTCAAAGATGCTAATGATACGAAATTGATAGAGAATTTTGTAAGAGAGTTGGGATGGAGAGATTTCTGGTCACGATTTGCCGAAAATAATCAGAATCTTTTATGGAATGACGTTGAGAATTACAAAACGGGATACGAAAGTGATGATTACGACGATGAATTACCCGAGGATATTTTAGCTGGGGACACAGGCGTTGCTTGTATTGATTCCTTTATAGCCGATCTTTTAAATACCGGTTACGTTCATAATCATGCAAGGATGTACCTAGCCAGCTATATAGTCCACTTCCGCCAGATTAAATGGCAGATTGGGGCTCGCTGGTTTTTAGTTCATCTGTTAGATGGAGATGTTGCCAGCAACAACTTTTCCTGGCAGTGGGTTGCGAGCACTTTTAGTAATAAGCCATATATTTTTAATCTCGAAAATGTCGATAAGTATTTTGGTGGAATTGTTGACACAACCCGATCAAAAAATCGTGTTTTAGACGCAAGCTACCCAACATTACACAATCGCTTGTTCCCCAATTTGGAAGTTCAAAATGGCTGACAAACTGCTTTTGGTTCACGATAAGGCGTTGCGTTCCGGTTTGGACGTTTACGAAGCAAGCGAGAGTTTTAAGGCTGTCCATATATGGGATGATGAATATTATCGTTCTCAAAGATACTCGCTTAAGCGGCTAGTTTTCATATATGAGACGCTTTTAGATCTTCCTTTAGAAATAATACACGGAAATACACTGAATATTTTGAGCGAGGAAAACTTTGACCACATAGTCATTCCATATTCCGGTGATCACGTGTTAAAGACCCTTTTTTCAAAGATAGAGAAAATCAAAACGGTTCAATACTTATTTGAGACGTCTTTCGTAAATCTAGACAGGACAGTCGAATTTAAAAGATTTTTTAAATATT
>NZGS01000017.1 GCA_002690995.1 Rhodospirillaceae bacterium | reverse complement strand
TTGTCCAACGCCATCCCCAACGCCATCCCCAACGCCATCCCCAACGCCATCCCCAACGCCATCCCCAACGCCATCCCCAACGCCATCCCCAGCGCCATGTCCGACTACCTCAAAAACCAACAATACGACATTAATCATTGTATCGAGCATTTTGGGTGGAACATGTCTACTATTGATTCTTCTAATTCTATATCTTTGGAAATATAAAAGGCAATAATGATACAGTGAATACGGTTGTCCTACTGCTGCGGAACTAACAATTCAGAAATGGTTTTTTCGAACGAAAGTTCATTCAAGATTTTCGATTTCATTTTCTTTATCATTGGTAACCGCTTTTCCCACCAGTTTTCTTCAATGGCGGTTCTAATTATCTGGATGGATCCTATCATATCATTCATATCCAGACGAACAAACGCCTCTTCGCTGATATATTCCGATAAATTTGGACATCCCCAATAAAAACAAAGCGTCTCGCATAAAATAGGTTCCCATATTTTCTCCGTCGCATAATTTTTTTCTTCATTGTTTTCGGTCATGAAATAATATTGGTATTGGCAAAGTACCTGTGAGGGGTCTTCATCATTCACCGTTCCTTGATATCCTTCGAGTTGGTGAAAATTTTCTGTTCCAAAAACGTCCAACAGACCTTCTTGGTCCAACAATTTGGCAAATTCGATCCGGTGACGATGACCAGGAAAGTAATTCTTCCAAGAGAGAATGGAGGCAACCCGGTTTTTTCTACGTGAATGATCCATCGGCAATGTTAGATGTTTGACCGACTGTTTCAAACGCCATTGAACCAAATTGAGTTTGCTCCGATCATGCACATAAAAGAATTCCTTTGGATCTGGCGCACCCCACTTTCCCCACGAATGGGTACCGTGTTCCGAGCACTTTGCTTCCGGTTCCATAGTAAAGACGAGTGTTTTCGCTGGATCATACGAATTATCGCCGTCGTGTGGTTTATTGATAACAATGTAGTAATCAACGGGTCCTTTTTCAACAAATTCGAACGGTGCCTCCTTTGAAACCATTTGAGCAAATTCATGATGGATCTTTTCTGTCGAGTCCCAAAAATGTCCCAACATCATGATTCTTATTTTATGTGTATATTTATTTTTTAGGAGGTAGATTCCATCTTTTTCACTAAAATAATTGGATCGCTGTAATGGTGCCATAGTTCCTTTATAGAATCCAAGTGTGTTCACACCAATACAATTTTTTTTCAAAAATACTTTGGACAACATGGATTTCAAACATTCATCTTTTTCAAAGGCAACATCGTTGCCAATAATATCAAATCCTCTTTCAAAGACAAAATAATCCTCGATTTGGTCAATATTCAGCCTAGTCATTTGATGAAAGTTATTCTTTGGAGATAATTCAATATCAATCGTCTCTTTGGATTTAAAATTTTTCACTGTATTTGTGTTCTGAGGAGAGTTCCATACAAGTAACGTGCCTTGGAAGGACGGCACCATGGTTAATAATGTATCCAACAATTTGGGTGTTAAGGCATATTCACACCACACAATGACATCATAGGAAATTTTCTCATCGAAGGGAACTGTTTCGATGATGGACTCGGTGAGGAGGGCGATATTTTCACCAATTTTTGCGACTTCCGGTTTCGGAACAAAAGAAAGTTTGCCTTCCCCCACCATATCATTCAATAAACAAATAATCTCCCCTTGTAATGGATCTTTTACCACCAAAACATTACGATTTTCGAAAAGAGATTTTCGTTCAAGTAAGAAAGGGATATGTGCATTTGTTCCGAACTGAAAGGGAGGGAGTCGCAGTTGTACCTTTTGATTTCGGTCAATATCTGTCCGACATAACCTATCATCGGTAATCAAATCAAAACCACCTTGATAGAAAGGGTGTGGAAAGTAATCATACGAAACGACAAATTTCCGTCTTTGCATTTCCAGATACCACATGTCCAACGGCATTTCAAGAAAGGTCACAGGGTCCATTTCAATTTGTTTTAAAATTTTTCGGATCCCGCGACTATGAAATAAGATTGCACCTGCTGCACGAAAGATGGGCGAATAAAAAAGCTCTTCGTGAGACGGAATCTTTTCCACAAGGCGTTTGTGAAAGATACCCTCTTCTTCGAAAAGGTCACATCCTTTAGGAATTGCCTGCTCTCGGAAGTGACAAGCTGTCTCTATTCCATAATCCTTGGTCCATTGTCCTCCCAAGTAAATCATATCGCCCTCGAACGTTTTCATTTCCTTGTCTAACGTCTCAAGTGCAGAGTGATGCTTCGAACCGAGCATTAGGTCGTCCTCAAACAGTAAAAATGCTTTTTGTTCGGATGATTTTGTAAACAAGGACTCCATTTGATAAAAGAATTGAAGGCACGAAAACTTTATGCCCATTTCACCTAACGTAAGCTTTTGATCAAGATTCATTTTATGCAGAATCGGATGGAAAATAGTATAAAAATGTAGAAACTCTCCGTAAATGGCAGGAAGAAAATGTACTGGGAAAGGGAGTGTCTCTTCCATGTATTTCTTTCGGTCTGTTCGATGGGGTAAATTCACAACATATGGTTTTATTTCTGATAATGTAATCGACGCCGCAGTAAATTGAGATTCATCGTTCAAAATATAAGCATTCATATTGTTTGGACCATTACGGTCCTTTGTCAGTCGACCAATATGTTGGTTTGTAATACGGTCAAAAAATGCGCTTTGATATCCAGCATTTGTATATTTTTTGGCATATTCCATTTCAAAAAATTGCACATTGGAATCGAAATTTCCCAAACTAATGATCGCCGAAGCATCCATGATCGAGGGACGAAAACTAAAATGTGGCCAATAATGAGCATTTTGATAGCCATAGGTCGTATTTGGATCATAGTCGTGCACACAAATATCTTTGGAACCTGCCTTGAAACCCCGTATACTGTAGTCCGCAATCGTTTCACCATAGCATTTATTAAAAAGAACCTGCTTCACATTGGAACTTTCCAGGTCTTTCATGGCATTAATACCTTTTTCAATATATTTGTGTTCTTCAAAAAAGAGAAAGTCATCTTCCATATGAATCCAATATTTCGGTTTCTTTTCTACGAGCTTGTCCCATATTATGTTCATACTTTTCTTATGACCTTTCTCCTCGTGGTTCTTGAAACGAAAGTCAATCCACTGATATTTTTGCCGCATAATACTTCGATCTTCATTACTTGAATTGTCATCAACACAAAACCAATAGTCAATTTGATTGACATCTTGCCAGGTGTTCACGATAGATGAGATTGTCTTCTGGAACAAATCCAGCCTTTTACAAGTTGTAAACGATAGCATGATTCGAGTCGGTCTTTTCTTTAATTTTAGAGATCGATGTCGTGTCAAACGAGTAATGGATCGCTCCCGAAACAGTTCCCATAGTTCTACCATTTTTGGTTCAAAGGTTTGGTTCGGATGACGTCGATAAAGTAGATGATAAGTGTTTGAAAGAGTTTTGAAAAAGTCGTACGCATCAATATCCGTTGCAATCAGCTTCTTGTATAAGAGCATGTTACTAATCGTACACGTTAACCGATACGGCTCGATATTTTTTGTGGCATAATCTGAAATCACCTTTTTACAACATTGATAGCCCGTTTCATAATCACCAACATAAAATGCGGAAATTGCATTACAATATTCTAAAACGTCTTGGTATAAGGAGGAATTGGCGAATAATTTATCAGGAGGCATTTTATAATTTCGATGGACACGGTACAAGGCATTGGTTAACATGTGAAATCCTTTCGAGGTGAAAAGGTTTGCAAGGCGGAAAATACCTTCATATCGCTGTTTGTCATGTCGATGACTTTCTTGCAAATAAAAAACGGTTTTTTCAAAATTATTTTGATTTTCATAAATGGTAGCAATCTCCAGACAGGAAATATAAATTTCCTGATTCCATCCCCCCATATTAATCCGTTTTTGAAACCATTTTAAAGCCAAATTCTGATTTTCTTCTGTTTTTGGACAATCACGATAGCTCTGTCCAATGTAGTAAGCGTACCTTGTGGCCAACCCGTAATCTCGTTTCGTTTCCAATTCAAAATCACGTTGTAATAGCAGTGCATCTTTTAGATATTTATCCTCATCCTTGTTCCGACTGCCTAAACGACCCGACTCCACGTAATAATTACCGTCCACCACCAGTTCGCCATTGATTTCCTCCTCCGCCACAATAAACTCATGCAATACTCCCTTCCAGCGCCACTTTTTTTGATTATTCAATATCAATGGACGTTTGTAACGAATACCACGCCCATCAAAAAACAAATGGATCATGTCCATTTTTAACGGAGACGGTAATTTCAGTGTCCCATGGAACGAGTCATCGGCATCAAATATCAGTAGATAATCCGTTTTTCCGTAGGCCCGTTGCAATGCAATTGTCCTGTTATGACCAAAATCGGACCATGGTTCCTGAAACAGTTCACCTGGTATCTTTTTTTGTGCGAAAAACGTTTTGATAATTTCCATCGTGTTGTCCGTTGATCCTGTATCACAAATTACCCAATAATCCAATGTCAAAGTTTCGCAGATATTTTGTAGGGTTTGTTGAATGATGTGAGATTCATCCTTCACAATCATGTTCAAACAGAGAGTCTGACGCGCCATTTTTATTCAACACATCGACAATCTTTATATTCTTTTAAGAATATAAAATCTAAAATAAAAATGTCGCATTTGAGCAATGATGCCTATCCACTCTGTATTCTGGTTTATGGTCATCGTGGTTGGATTGGATCGATGGCGTGTCAAATTATGGATCAAAAAAATCTAAAGTATGTGCGTGGAAGTGCACGTTTGGAATCAGTCGATCAGGTCCGAAAAGATATTGAAACCTATCATCCGACGCATATTATGAGCTTCACTGGAAGGACACATGGAACGGCAGCGGATGGTCGGCGCATTACGACAATTGATTATCTAGAAGAAGAAGGTAAACTACTCGAAAATTTACAAGACAATCTCTACGGACCACTGGTGTTGGCGTTTTTAGCGAGAGAATATAAGTTGCATTTTACCTATCTTGGCACTGGATGTATTTTTGAATATGATGATAAGCATCCAATGGGAAGTAAAATCACGGGATTCAAAGAAGATGACCTCCCGAATTTTTTTGGCTCATCCTATTCCGTCACTAAAGGGATCACAGACCAACTAATGCATTTTTTTAAAGAGAGTACGTTAAACCTGCGTATACGAATGCCGATTGTGGATGAAATGAACGAACGCAATTTCATCACAAAAATAACAAACTATGCGAAAGTATGTTCCTTGCCAAATTCCATGAGCGTTTTGGATGATCTCCTACCTCTCGCCATCGAACTCGCTTGTGAAGATAAAGTCGGTACCCTAAATTTCACCAATCCCGGCGTCATTACCCATAATGAAATATTGACCCTGTACAAAGAAATTGTGGATCCTTCTTTCACATGGGAAAACTTTACTGTGGAAGAACAAGATAAAATTCTTGCCAGTAAGCGTTCCAACAATCATCTCTGTACCGATAGGTTGGAATCGATATGTCCAAATTTGAAACCGATTGCGGAGAGTGTACGGGACACTTTGCATCGGATGAAGGCAAAACTAGACTCGAAATAGAAACTGTGGGGAAATCCGGATACGTGCACCATGTTTTTCAATCGCGTCTAAATGAAAATATTTGTGTTCACAATCATTTGTCACTTCCGAATAATTGACAATACATTCTGGATTCGTGAGGCGAAATCGAATCCCGTCCTGCTGTAGTAAATTAATATTTTGTTCAATATTGTAAGGATAAAATCGTTCCAACTCAAAATAGCCACTGTACCAACAATCGCGAAATTTTGGGTACGCATAGATGGCAAAACCACAAAAGGCTGAAACACAGTCCATCAATTCATTTTCCCCCAATTTCTGTAATCGATGGACAATGTCGTTCTTCATCGTCTTAATACATTCATACTCAAAGGACCAGCAACTCAAATAGTAAGGGTCATATGACAAAGCCCAAATATCATAATATTCCTGTCGTTGAAAAGAGATAGCATCCCATTGATCCCGCAACGTCATGGCATGATCTAACGTTTCGGTACATAGATTCTCAAAATGAATGTAATTGGCATCCATTACAATCATGTATTCCGTAAAATCATGGAAATGATCATGAAGGAGCCGCATTTGCTGATTTCGTCCTACGGCAATGTCGACACTGCGGTATTTTGCCAACCGCGGAGATTCCATGTACACAAAATTTTTCTTATTTGCACAGTATTTTTCCATCATGGTCACCGTTGCATCAGGGCTTTCTGAGTAACAAAACACAATCGTCCAGGTGGATCCTTTTGCAGTGATCCATTCTGTTAGGCGATCCAAGTTTCGAAAATAAGCATCCAAATATTCCTCGGATTGATAAAGTGTGGTACAAATCACATGATGTGTTTTTGCAGTGTCTTTTGTCCATTTTAGAAAGGATGCAAAATCTTCAAAAAGTTTCGATACATTGTAATAGGATTCATTCTTTTTCTGCAGCACAATGTCTGTTTCCTTAATGGAAGTCGAGAGTTGTAGCATTCTTCCAAAATCCTGAATATTATTCAGGATTGATGAAGGAACACCCCTCCATTGCATCTCTTGACATCCGGCCTCATGCGCAAATCGAAGCATTTTTCGCCAAAGCACGAAAGGTGAACTCGTTAAATATCGATCCTGTGGGTTTCGGATCAAACAATGCGCGAACACATCACTATATTTTTGATAGATTAACCAAGTCCCGTCTTTGTCTATAAATTGAAATTTATCCTGGAGATATTGTCGAATAAATTTATGCCGGCACCAACGTTCATCAACACAGAGATAACCTTCATCCTCCAAGTATAACTCCGCAAATGCAAACGGAAAGTCAAAGCGTTCTCCGTCATAACAAATATGAATAATACGAAAGGTTTCAAACTTTAGCCGTCGAATGGAAGCGAACGTCAATAATAATTTGATCCATTCGGATGCATTGAAAATGTGCAAGCGATGAAAAAATTTAACTCGGTAATCCTTTTCTTTTGTGTATAATCCACCTCCATTCTGGAATACTGTAACAAACTGCATTTGTTTCGTACCATCTTTCAAATACCCCAATGTATTAATGGCACCAATGTTATCGCGTCCAGAAATATCCATCAATCCTAATGACGATTTCTGTTCCAAACGACCGACATCATGATCCATCACATCACATCCCTGGAAAAAATAGCCACCAGTCACCGGCACCAAAAAATCGGGATGGATTGTCTTTGAAAACCAGTTCTGATTTAAACTTTGAACTTTATCTGGAACAGATGAAATACAATACACCTCTACACGTTTCACTTTTTTTAAAAAAAAGTTTGTTTGCTCTCCATTGTCAAAAATTGTCAGAATATGTGAGTGACGATGATGGTTTAAATAATTGGTTAAAATCTCCATTTCATACTATTTCGATATTTATTTAAACTAGTTTGTGGGAAGCGTATCGTTATCTCTTTTCCATTATTGAAAAGTAACGACGCACGACTTCCGTTTCAATCTTTTCCTCGTTGGACTTATTTTTGAAACGCTGCATAAATTTTTTTGCGTTGGCAGATATTTGTTGCACAATTCGAGGATGACGGTTCGCCCAAAGGATCTTTTCTTTTAGATCCGAAAAGTCGTCCTTTAGTAAAACATAATGAAAATTTGGAATGAGGTCTGATTCCATCAACCAGCTTATTACAGTTGGTTTCGCCATGAAAACTACACTATTACTGGCGAGTTTCCAGTTTAATCCACTATCTTTGTCATTTCCACGGACCGAGATAATGTATTTGTATTTAAGCATCTCCTTCGGGGAAAGAGATGGTCGTTTATAGTTTTCGATCATTCTGTTTGGAAATATTTCTTGGTAATGATGTGGATTTTGTACAATACGGTTGAATCCTACATCCACATAGTTGTTTTCATGAAACCATTTTTTTACTAATACAAATCGGTTTGCTTTCTTTGTCGAACGTCCAGTGGTGACCCCCCTCCATATTGCCATGTTTTTTTTTTTGGAAAACGAACAGTCCAATGATTCAATTTGATCTACAATACCCCAATGGCGGTCCTGATTCAACGATTTTAAAAGGACTCCTTCCGAACTATGACCTTCTAAACGATTTTTGACAAAAGTATAGAATAGATGATAATAATATGAAGTCAAATCACCCGAATAAAGAAAATATCGCTTCGCTTCGGAATTTCGTGGCCCAACCGACCGCTGTAATAATCTTTTGAAGGGCTTGTGATAGAGTTGTATACTGTGTGGTTGACCATTAAAAATATGCATCCTATAAGTTTTCAGTTTCTTACGGATACTTTCAGCGATACTTTTTTTATTTTGCAAGGTTCCTAAATAATATTGAACACGATATTCGTTTAAATCATTCATGACCAGACTCTCTATATATAAAGATTTTTTTTATTTATTTCTGAAAGTTATGTATACAAGTCGCAGACGATTCTGTATTTTCCTCATGGTATTTACCCTTGTGTATACTTAAAGTAGCGTTTGATAACCTCCATTTCGATCGATCTCTCATTGGAAACATCTTCAAATCGTTTCATATACTTCCGCGCATTACGTGAGATTTGTTTCATGAGATTTATGTTTTCATTTGCCCATTGTACTTTTTCCGCTAAATCGGAAAAGTCATCTTTAAGGAGAACGTAGTGAACGTTCGGGATCAGCTCTGATTCCATCAACCAGCTGTTTACCGTAGGTCGGGCCATAAAAACAACGCTACGACTGGCGAGTTTCCAATTGAGCCCACTGTCTTTATCATTCCCACGAACAGAAATAATATATTTGTACTCTAACAGCTTGCTTGGTGACATTTCCGAGCATCTATATCCAGAAATATCATTTTTTTGAAAAAACTCCCCATAATTTTTTGGATCTTGAACAATGTTTGTAAAACCAACGTCAACCATTGGGTTCATCCTGAACCATTGTCGCACTAGTTGGAAACGATTCGCAAGCATCTTGAAGTCACCAGTAGTACTCCCACGCCAAACCGCAATGCTTTTCTTGTTCGGGAATGGAAGTGTATCTATTGGTCTTTCTTTTAAATATCCCCAATGCCGTTCCTTGTTGAGAGATCGTAAAAGAACACCATCGTTTGGCCATTCTACGAGTCGATTTTTTACAAAGCAAAATTTTAGTTGTGATTGAAAACTGGATAGATTGTAATCATGGACAAAAACCGAATCTATTCCTTTCCTCTGAAGCAATGAAATTTTTTTCTGTTCAATGTCCCCAACTACCAGCATAAATTTCTTTTGTTTCCCTAGTACGATTCCGTACAAACGTTTTATGATTTTGATGAACGGAGCCAAGTAAAGATGCCAAAGATTATTTTCTGGGACATCATTTACTATCTTGGAATTCATAATAGTTATCTGCCACTTTTCATTTGGTGTGAGATTTCCATTTGCGACTGATCCCAGGTAATATTGGACACGATATTCGTTTCGAGAGCTCATCTCTTTCATTATATACGAAAATTTTTTTTATTGTTTTCGACACAAAGCATCATTTTTTCGTATGGTGTGTTTACTACAAGTAAAACGGTAGCAAAAAATATCCAACCCGTATAAAATGAAAACAAGGTAAAGTTGACCCATTGAACACTTGAATCACTTTTCGCAAATAAGACCAAGGTGGAAACCGCAAGTAAAAGCATGAAAAAGGAAATGACAGTTGCCATACTTTTCCATTGTAAGCGAAAGTATATCGTGGGCCAAATTAAATTTAATCCGATCCCAAGCCAAAAAAGCCACTCTGTTGCCTTCGCGATGGCCGGATTTGTGGGTGGATAGACATAAAATAATGTTGCTACTACGACCAATAAGGAGTATAGTATCGGCCATACAACACGAAATACGGTAGGTGGGAGTTTTAAATACATCTTTTCTCATATTAAAAAAAAAAATATTTGGTATTTTATTAAAACGGAAATATGCAACCCATATCTATTGTTCAATGGTTTAACATTCACCAACTCGGATTTTTATTTGAACCATCATTGGAATTTCTAACAATGCTTGCAGTTCGCGATTCATTCGAAATTGTAATTCAAGGGACAGAAAGTTACTTGGACAAGAAATATTTTGCCACCTTTGACAAGGTTAATCAGAATAACTGTGGAACAAATTTTCTACTTTCGAGAGAATTATACGTCGCTCACCTCCCCGGGATGGAACCACTTCCAAAGTTGACAACAAATGGAACGTTTCACATTCAATGAATCGATATACATCAATTTGAGTATAGTCCGTCGCTATGGTGATAACTATAATACCAATAATGATCATCATCAAGATAAAATCTCACAATATCTGGATTGGCATCACTTTCACCACCAAAACTAAACTGCAATCTAGCCATCCTCCCGTCAAAATAAACGTTTTTGTCTTGTGTAATAAATGTGACAGAGTTGTCGCTGTCATTATGTACAATTGAAAAAGCGTTGTCTTCATCGTCTTTACCGTTTTGTAACGTAATCTTACTTGGTTTTATTTCTGTATAATTTTGCATAAAGTTCTTCTGCGTCAGCAAATAATTGGCAATATCATCATAATTACAATTGCACGTGTCTCCTCCGGATGATGATGAAGAAGTAGTAGAAGGAGTTTGTTTGAGTAAGGCGATAATAGCAACCACAAATGTAGCTATTATCGAAACCCATATCAAAATTGTGTTCGCCGTAATATGAACAACAGATGTATTTTCCTTTTTCATTTTTTTATATACCATAAAAAAAAAAATAGAAATTGTTTCACATTAAAAGTACGACACGCATTTCTTATCAGAAAAAACCTGGTCTCTATCTATGAGTACACAGGGACATGATGTTGCATTATTTTACACTCGTAGAGACCGATACACAACTTACCTCAAAAATTCCGTGGCGCTACTACTTGTTGTGAATCGTTAGAAGAAACATGTAGCTTTTAACCATGGATTGATAAATTCCGGTGCGATCAAATAAATATCTAAAAAATTTAATAATAATATAGATAAAACATGAAAGTGGGTAAATATACTTACGGACATAATCAAATTAAGCATATTCCGTTACGAGGCGGTGAATACAAAATTGGAAAATTTTGCTCCATTGCAACAAACTGCAAGATTTACACTGGTAGAGGAGGACATCGAAAAGAATTTGTATCAGCATTTCCATTTGGTGCAATCCATAAAGAGATTTTTCCAAATGATTTTTCAAAATTATTGGTAGAAGATAAGGGGAATGTTATAATTGGAAATGATGTATGGATTGGGCAAAATGTAACTATAATGCCTGGAGTTTGTATCGGTTCTGGTTCTATAATTGCTAATAATTCCCATGTGATTAAAAGTTGTCCAGCGTACTCCATCATAGGCGGCAATCCAGGCAAAATTATTAAAAGAAGATTTAGTGAATCTCAAATTGAAAAACTTTTAGAAATTAAGTGGTGGGATTGGGATAATGCTAGAATAAATAGAAACTTGCCATTGATCGTAAGTAGTGATATCGATAGATTTATTGAGAATTATAAATAAAGTAGACGTGGCCAAAATAGATAGAATCATATCATTTCAGCAGTAAATGATATCGTAATGTACATAATTTTATTCAATAATTTGAAAGAATATTTTATTTTATATCTTAAAGAAAATGGCAGACAAGACATTGACTTTAGTAGCAGCTGTTCTTTTGGGTGTTCATATTATCGTATCCTTCATGGCAATTTTTTTATTTCGAAAACAGAGTCAGACATATCATGAAGTATCGAGAATCATGTGGACTCTTTCATTTTTGGTCATTCTCATTTCATTATGTGTCTTGATAGTTGTATATGTTCGTTCATACGACAAAACTGATGAGGCGCCTGATGATACACCTTTGGTAAATTTTCATCAGCAAAATAAAAACTTGGTCTTTACTAGTGCAGGCGATAAAACGAACTTTGTGTCGCATTGGCTTGACAGGCAGTTCCATCGGAATTTTGACATTTGGGTGGTCTACTATGGAGATTCCGAAACGGACAAATATAAAGAGAATGCGGATCACTGGGAACGCAGAAAAGGGTCCAAATTCCAAAATTTTTATCACATGTGGAAAAAGTACAAAGCCCACTTAAAAAAATATAAAAAGATTTTCGTCTTGGATGATGATATTATTTTTTCAACAATTGACATTAATCGGTGTTTCGAAATGTCATATTTACATGAATTATGGTTGTTACAACCAACTTTCAAAACTAATAGCAAAATTTCCCATGAAATAACAAAACAAAAACCTAATTCAGTCCTACGATACAGCAATTTTGTCGAGGTCAATACCCCTTTATTCGATGTAGAGATTTTACATGATATTATGGAAAAATACGATCCGGCCCTTATCGAGGACGGGGTTGATTTCTTGGTATCCTATGTACTCACTCAGAGAAAGGACTACCACCGTAAAAAAATTGCTTTGCTGGACACTGTGTCCTGTGTTAATCCGCATGATATTTACAAGGGTGGTGCTAGAGAGGTGGACAGGGTTGGTCCTTCCTCTAAACGAATGGAAATCTGGAAGAAATTTGCGCGAAAACATAAAATATACTTTGGGGTGAAGGATATTAAAACATATGATACAGATGGAAAATCGGAGCTCGTCTAAAAATTAAGATTTTTCAAAAAAAGATTTCATCTTGAAATATTTATGATGTATATATTTCAAGTTCAAGCAGTTCATTATTTTTCTAAAAAAATTTCCCAGTTCGACGGAAGGACAAAATCGGTAAATTTCTCTACAACGGATTTTGAAAGATTTTATCCATCATCGAAGAATAAGCCACATTTCGCTGTACATCCGCAGACCAAAAAGGAGACTCGACTGTACAAAAATTATCAAATTGAACTAACGATGAAAGAATCTTATAAAATCGGTGATATAGATTTAAATTCTTCTCAAATGTTTGTGGCATTTTGGTTTTCTCAAGAATGTACATTTTAAATAGAGCTTCGTAGTCTTCAATGTACCAACGGTATTTGTTGACAAAGTTTTTGACAAGAAAAGTATCATAAATTTTTATTTTCGGAATTGTTTGAATGCGAGGAATCGGATCTTGTTTCAGTCGTGTTCGAAAATCTTGAAAAGACACCTCGGAAGATTTTTGATAAAAGTTATTCAGAACTTGTTGTTCACCGCAGACATAGTTTATTTTTGAAATGCAGAACAGTTTTTTGAAAGATTCATTATTTTCGTGAGCCCTACTGTACTTTCGATTTACTGTCGAATTGACTTTGATGGGTAGATCATAACAACGTAATATCTGTATTACTCTATCTTTATTTTTCAGAATAAATTGTAAAAGATCATTAGGAGACCGGAAAGCAATGGAAGTACAAGAGATATTAAGATAATTTCCCATGAATTTGTCATATATTTTTTCAAAGGCATTCATTTTAATTTTGTAGAAATTTTCAATTATGAAGGTCAGGAAATTTTGTATGGCAAGGTAGGAGGAGCAGTTTTCATATTTTGTTAGATGGTATATATCGAAAATTACACGGGCAATATCTGTTCCAGGAATAAAGAATGGATAGTATCCGTATTTATAAAATGTCTTGAAATTGGATAGAATTTTGTTGGCATCAATTCGACAAGCCGATAAACCAAAATCGATAACTGTTGGAATCAATGTAACTGGTTGAACTTGATAGTCCTTTCCTAAGATCTCCACATGATAGTCATGACTTTGAGAAGGTCTCAAGATTATATTTTCAGAATGCAAATCAAAGTGGGTGAATTGTAAAGTATTTTGTGCATACTCAAGTAAGAGAATTAATTGTAAAAACACAGAAAGGAATTGTCCAATGAAAAACGGAAAAGCTTCAGATTTTCCTTTCATGATGAATTTGCGCAAAGTGTCACCAGGAACATACTCTTGGTAAACGGCGAGTGATCGATCAATTTTCCGAGAAAAAAAATAAACAGCAAAATTCGGTATAGTACATCGCAAATAGTTCATTGCGAGAACCGCAATAAAATATTCATTTCGCAAGCCGGCAATCTCGTGGGTTTCTGATGCTGTTTTTTCAACTACCGCCATTGATGTTTTTGCAAATTGATAGCGAATTACACTGCGCTGGGTATTTTTATCGAGGACCTTGGAATCACGAAAAAATCTTTGAATGCTTGGATGTTTGTCACGAAAAAGATATTCCACCCATTGTAAAATTTGAGATACATTAAGTAGGTAGTTTCCTACAAAATAATACCGTGTGAGAAAATTATCGCAATTTTGTTCTCGTGTTGTTGGAGAAAACGATGGTTTTTCTTTGAAGGTGTACGGATTGCGGGACTTATAATTATCTAAACCTAAAAATTTCATTTATTAAATTTATTAAAATTGATTGTTCTTTTTTTTTTCATAAAAAGCAAAATGTGTTTTCCTTTCCACTATATTGTTCCAAATGTTTACAAAACATATCGTGACGATAATTTATATCGCACCTGTGAGCGTCATCGATCGAAAATGAAAGTGAGTTTTTATTACAAAAATGGAAAACTAAAAAAGGTGCTTCATTATAAGAATCAACAATTAGACGGACCAATGATGGTGTATTCGATCGATGGAGCCATCGAAAAGTGTGTCCATTACGCAAATGGTGTTCGGCATGGTAAAATGTTTGAAAATTACACAGAGGAGAAACAATACCTGAAGCAAACTGGTAATTTTCATTGTGGGAAACAGAATGGGACATTTTATCATTATTCTAAAGGTGGAAGCTTGATGGCCATTCATAATTATTGTCATGGATTAAAACATGGAAAACAATATTTATTTCATGACAATGGAACTGTGGAGTCCCAGCAATCCTATCATTATGGAGAATTGGATGGAAATAGCTATTTTTATGACAACAATGGGTTTGTTCTATTGCAAGTATATTACATGAGAGGTAAGAAGGTATTTGAGAATACCCAATCGATGGCAATGGAAGAATGTTCCGTGTGTTTTGAAGAGACAAATTTCAAAACAAAATGCAAGCATCCAGTATGCATTGAATGTAAGGAACAAATCTCCCTATGTCCCATTTGTCGTAGACATTTGCTATAAAACGCAAATAATAAAGAAAGTCAAAATATACCGTCCATTAACGGACAATCCGATAGGAGATTACTTTTTGATCAAAGTCGTCTCGTAAAACCTTAATGATATCACCTCGTTCAAATTTAAAATATTTCGAAATTGGATCTGTTTTTAAAATCACTGGGATGGTGGTCCCATAGTTTTTTCGAATCGTTGCAATTTCTTCCTTATTTATTAGCTTTTCATGCGGTACAAAGTAATATAATTCGGTAATGTCATATTGAAATTCATTCAAATCAAATACTTCAATGTCAAAATGCATCAAATTTTCAATCACTTTACGGCAATTGGAAGACCAGGTATTCTGCAAGATGATGATGAGACTACGAATGTTTTCATATTCAGCATATTGAATTAAATTTCGTAACGTGTCAATGCCCATCTTTTCACAATAATGGAAGAAAACCAGTTGTTTTTGATTGTCAGGATTTTTGAATGTAAAGATCGAATCATATTCAATATGCTCGAATCGGAAGTTTTTCCGACGTTGGAGCATACGTTGAACATTTTCAAAGGCGGTTCTCCATAATTTCATTCTCTCGGTGTCGAATGAGAGGGGGGTCGTAAACGTCTTCATATCGTTTCTAAAGGAGTCAATTTATTTTGTTTTGTCATTTTTTAATTTCTTGTAAACTTTCAGAAGAGCAGATTCGAGTTTTTTCATTCTTCTTTTGAGAGTTTCCATATCGTTTTCGAGTATCCCCATCTTCGATGTATCGTTGCATTCGGACAGAATTCCATCAATATAAGCGGGGGAGACTGAAAAATAAGAGGCGAGAAAATGTTTGCTTTTTTTTTGTGCCATGAGACGACGCAAAAGATTTGCAAATCGCAAACGAATGGCACGATCACTGCGTTGATGTTTTTGTGCTATCTCCGATATTTCCATTCCTAATTTTAGTTCGTGTTCTAGATCGATATCTTCTTGTTCTGTCCACGCCTGTCCATTTCTCTGAATTGTCTGCATTTTCATAATTTTTTAGTATCTTTTAAATCGAAAAACAGGGCATCAAGTGCATTTCGGCAAAATTGCATTTCATAATGTTCTTCTGCATTGTCCGTCCATAGGGAAGGAGGTTCCATATTGAAGTACCGTTGATTTTTAGAATGAATAAGAGACAAAAATTCAATATTGACATGCTTCATTGGTTCTATAGAACTTTGAATGGAAAATGGTTTTGGGACAGGCAAAAAGTCCTTTTCGATATGATAAAGGAAAAGATTAATAAAATAGGAGAGTGACTCCGTCCATTTCTTTTGGAACATTTCAATAAACGAAATATCTTGGTAACGTAATTCGGGAAATAAAATATTTTCCGAAGCAAAGTATAGTTCTTTCATATTTAGTCTGTCGAGGTAACGCGATAGTGATTCATGATAAATTGTACATGGGAAATCCGGATGAATTCTTCCAACGAGATTGTGAATCAATTTTAAATAATCGTGTAAAGTACCCTGATATTTCGGAAGGGGTGTCGTAGGAGAAAATCGTTGTAATATTTGGCGGAATTCATTGAGATAGAGTGTATTGAATTGGGAAAGCGAGACTGTGAGAATATATTCTTTCCAGTTTGAGGTGTTGGCAATGCTGGCGTGCTCTTGAAATAAGTTTTCGTTACCAACGACACGGGTACCATCATATTCGACATAAGTGATTTCATGGGCCGTGCGATTTTCACAGTAGAAAATCTCATCTTCATAATGGGACCCTTCGTCGAAATAATGTCGTGCGACATATGCCGAATGAATTTCGACATTTTTCCATCGTTGGATAAAAGAAAAAAAACGAAAGTCATGTTCAATGTTCTTTAACTGAAAGCTCCTTACTTCTTTTTTTACTCCGACAAGATGTAGCAGCCTAAAAAGATCATGTGACCGAAAGCTTCTTGCGTACGTAATGAATCTTGTCCAATCGTCAAATGATAAATGTCGATGAAGGAAGCCATGTCGATCATAAATAACCCCGGCCAAACTTTGTAATAACTGGTTCATTTGACGTTCCCGTACAAAAGGAGTGATGCTTTTATCCTCGTAGATCTGTAACAGCGGTGCGATATAGAGTTCTTCTGGAAACATCCTAGTTCGGATAACCTTGATCCAGTCGTCAATCGGTAGATACTGAGAAAACATGGTTTTGTAATATTGCTGGACTTCAAAACGAACATCATCTTGATACGAGGCCAAAAATGCATCATCGATCTCACCACGAGGCCTATGTGAAGATGGAATATCATCGATGGACAAGGCATCAATTTTGTCCAAAATTTCCACGGGAAGAATTTGATCATCGTGACGGACGATTGCCTGAATGACAACTAGAGCGGGATCCATACTGTATAACAGACACAGATATAAAAATAAAATAAAAGATATTTTGTTTTTATCTTGTGTCGTTTATTACTTCAAGGGATTCTCGATATATTTCAATTTTTGTAGTCATCGACGGTACAAATCAATGATGAATTTCCGCTGTGAATACAGTTGAGGACATGGAATTCCTTTATATTTTTCCTTTAAATTGAATCGATTCGAATAGTAGTTTTTGGTTAGCGTGAGTGCTTCGTATGGTGTGTAAAAGAATAGGCAGCAAAGAATGGAAGCAACAAGCATTGGTGAACGTCCATGACCACCACGGCAATGAATATAAATTTTGCCTTTTTTGCCTGAAATGATACGGTTAAGAGTTTGAACAAACTGATCGTATAAAATCGGACAGTGGGGTATATTATTGTCGACAATTGAAAAGTTATAATAGACTAATCCATCAAAGTTCGGAATTTGGAAGGAATAATCAAACTGTAATTTATCCCTTTCTCGAACCGTCGTGAGGTCAATAAAATATTTTATATTATTGTCAACAAGTTCCTTAAACTGCGCTGGGTTCGGATAACAACCAAAGTAACACTGTTTGTTTAGGAAAGATGAACAGAAATCAAGCATTCCCTTTCGAACAATTTATTACACACATTTTATTCATTTTTTGAAAAAAAAAAAATCATTTAAAGTGTTGGGCTCTTATAGTAAAAATGGATATCCTATCGGAACAAGAAATCAGCATCTTCCATCATATTGTCAACTTTATTGGGGCAATCAACGAAATTCATGGTGAGTTTTATGAGAATATAGCTTTGTACAACATTTTATTGGAAAAAACCGGTCTGGTACATAAAGATCCGGTGCGAAAACATATTTCGCTATTTTCCGATTTTCTGCTGGAGAATCAGAAGGCGATTTTAGAGAAGGATTCATCAGCAATAATGAATAGTCGTATGGAATACAGTTCCAAAGTATACTTGGATTTTCAAGAATTGTTGGAAATCACCGATGACGAAAATCGTGAAGTGATATGGCAGCATCTGCTTGCGTTACTAGCGATTGTTGACCCACTTTCCAAAGCGAGGGATATCATCGCCGCAGATGGTGAAGAGGGTGATAAGATGACAGAGTCCAATTTTATCAGTAATATTGTGCAAAAAGTGACTGAAAATATCGACGAGAACAAAATGAAGGATCCAGCAGAGATGGTAAATTCTATTTTGGGATCCGGTATTTTTACCGATTTAGTACAAGATATGAATCAGGGAATAACAAGTGGCGAATTGGATTTATCAAAAATGATGGGGGGATTACAGTCCATCATGGGCGACTTAAGCAAAACCCTGGACAAGAAAATATAAGAATCTTTTTTTATCTTTTTGTATTGTAAAATGTTATTCTTGTACTTTTCATGTATCATTTTGTTGATTTTGTGTATGATGGTT
>NZGS01000016.1 GCA_002690995.1 Rhodospirillaceae bacterium | reverse complement strand
TCAAAAATTAGTAGCCAGATAATATCCACTTTTTTTTAGACAGATTCCCTTCTTAGGCTTTTGAATCTCGACGATAACGCCTATGTTGTTCCAACACGTTTCGAATATTTTATTGAGTTTGATATGATGGCCAAAATACCAATTTTCCAAGTGGATGCTTTCTCAGATGAGATATTTTTTGGAAATCCAGCAGCGATTTGTCCGTTGGATAGGGATCTCACAGAATCTCAGATGCAGAATATTGCCAGAGAAAATAATTTATCAGAGACTGCCTTCGTGAAAATTGATAAAGAACCTTTTTCGATTAGATGGTTCACCCCGACAACGGAAGTTGAATTATGCGGACATGCTACACTCGCCGCAGCAAGCGTGCTTTTTGATGAGTTTCTCCAGGAGCACCAAACAAAAGTACGTTTTTCATCGAAGAGTGGGGAACTGCAGGCGTCAAAAGAGAATGGGATGATATATTTGAATTTTCCAACGGATTATCCTAGTCAAACGGAGCGCAGCATTCATGTCGCTGAAGCCCTCGGAGCTGAGCCAATAAACTACTATAAAGGGAAGTTCGATCTTTTAGTCGAATTCGAAAAAGAACGGGAGATCAGAGAGATGGATCCAGACTTTCGTCTGTTGGCCAAACTAAATTCAAGAGGGGTTATCGTTACTGCACCTGGTTCAGATGTAGATTTCGTCTCACGGTTTTTTGCTCCCCAGGTTGGTGTTGATGAGGATCCCGTTACAGGATCCGCTCACACAACACTAACACCATTTTGGTCTGAACGAGTTGGAAAAAAGGTACTAGATGCGCAGCAATTATCATATCGGGGCGGAAAGCTTAATTGTAAGTTGCTAGGAGAAAGAGTGTTAATAGGCGGCAAAACCGCTAGGTATTTAGATGGTTTTTTGACTATTTAAATAAAATCAGTTGAAAATTAATTAGGATAGTTTGTTTCCAATGACGCTTGATCAAAAAAAAACTGCTATGGGAATTGGCGCACCAGTATTGCGCAAAGAAGATGAAAGACTGCTAACAGGTAATGGTCAATACACTGCGGACTTTACGCCGCCGGCTGCGTGTTTTGCCTTCATACTAAGATCTCCCTACGCACATGCCGTTATAAAAGGGATCCGTTCCGAAGTCAGTTTGAGAGAGCCTGGTATAATTTCTGTTTTTACCGGAGCAGATTTACTTTCCCATAAAATAAAAGGTATTCCCCATAACGCTGAGTGGAAGGGAGCACCGGATGCAGAAATCCGACTACCAGATGGGTTTGAGGTCTTCACACCTGAACATATGCCGCTTGCCACCGATCGAGTGCGATACGTTGGAGAGCCTGTTGCGCTAGTGATTGGAGAAACCGAGGAAGTGGCCCAGAAAGCGGCAGAATTATTAGAAGTTGATTACGAGGTTCTACCGTCTGTGATAGACGCCAGGGAAGGAATGCAACCGAGTGCTCCCGTTATATGGCCCGGATGCTCAAAAAATATCTCTCTTATGTGCGAAGTTGGTAATCCTTCTGATACAGAAGCAGCTTTTGAAAAAGCAACGCATATTGTGAAATTTGAAAGCTGGGTGCAGCGCATTACAGGCAGTCCTATGGAACCTCGAGCTGCTATTGGTTTGTACGATCGGAAAGAGGAGCGTTATATGTTGCGGTCAGCCTCCGGTCGGGGCGCTGTGCAAACTCGTGAGCGTCTCGCCTACATGCTTGGCGTGCCTATGGAGAATTGTCATGTTGTATTTGGTGATATGGGGGGAAATTTTGGCACACGTAACGCTTTCTTCCCAGAGGCTTTTCTTATGCCGTGGGCAGCAAAAATTATAGGAAGGCCGGTGAAGTGGATTAGCAGCAGGTCAGACTGTTTCTCAAGTGATTATCAAGGTAGAGACCTAGCAGTCGAAGCCGAACTTGCTCTTGATGCAAGCGGAAAATTTTTGGGCCTACGAGGTACGAATGTTTCAAATTTAGGTGCTTATGTTGCTTATTTTTGGCCTTTGCGTAAGGGATTGTCTCTCATGCAGAGCATCTATGATATCCCAGCTGTTTCGTTTCAAGGGTTGGCAGTTTTTACCAACACTCCTCCAACGGCCGTATACAGAAGTGCTGGCCGTCCAGAAGCGATTTATGTTATTGAGAGGCTAATTGATCTTGCCGCTGACCAATGTGGGTTTGATCGAGTGGAACTGAGAAGGAAGAATATTATTCCTGCCACCAAATTGCCATTCACAACGGCAGTAGGAGTCACATACGACAGCGGTGATTATAACTCAGCCATGGAACTCGCTATCAAACGGAGTAATTGGGAAGGCTACAAGGAAAGAAAGGCAACCTCGCTTAAAAATGGTATGTGCCGAGGAAGGGCGGTAGCGAATTATATTGAAGTAACGAGTGGGATCCCAAGAGAGAGAGTGGAATTAAGGGCAAAATCAACAGGCAAGATAGAGCTGGCGGTTGGTACAATGAGTAGCGGGCAAGGTCATGAAACAAGTTACGCTCAGGTTGCGGGCGAGTGGCTTGGTCTTCCAATTGAAAGTATTGATTTCATAGCTAATGACACTGACAAAATCTCTGTGGGTGGAGGATCACATTCTGGTCGCTCTATGCGCTTGGTGAGTATTGCAATTGGTGAAGCTATAGATGATTTCTTGAGCAAAGGTAAAAAAATAGCAGCTCAAATTTTAGAAACAGACCAAGACAAAGTTGATTACAAAGCGGGTCACTTTATCTTTAAAGGCTCTGAAAAGTTTGTAACGATTTCGCAACTCGCTAACGCATGTGAGACGCTAAATAGTCTTCCGCCAGATTTGCAACATGAGCTCATCGGTGTTGGTGATATAACAAATAGAGCTGGGGGATACCCTTATGGTTCTCATGTATGCGAGGTGGAGGTAGACCCAGAGACAGGTATGGTGCGAATTGTAAGATGGACTGGTGTAGATGATGTGGGTTTAGCAGTAAACCCACTAATCCTTCATGGTCAAGCTCATGGGGCAATTGTACAGGGAGTGGGTCAAGCACTCCTTGAGCAAATTTATTACTCCAAGGAAGGATTTTTATTATCAGGTTCTTTTATGGATTACGCGATGCCCAGGGCATTGGACTTTCCTTTTTTAGATACTGTTATAACCGAAACACCCGCAACATCTCATCCCTATGGAATAAGGCCTGGAGGCGAGGGTGGCACCACACCGGCATTGGGTGTTGTCGTAAATGCGATTGTCGATGCCTTATCAGAATTTGGTGTTAAACATATTGAAATGCCCACCACCCCGGAGAAAGTGTGGAGAGCCATTAAGTCGTCCCGCGCGAAAGTCTGATCAAATGTAATACAATAAAAAATATCGCCTATGCGTAACTACATTAGTTTTAGTTATGCTAGCGTGTTGTTTATGTATTTTTAAACCTATTGCAGGAGGAGTTTATGGTAGTGAGTTGTGATTGGGTGGATGTTGGAAATGGTTTGAAGGCATATTATGGGGCTCCTGAAGGTGCCGGCCCACATCCTTGCATTCTTGTTTACATAGAAGCATTTGGCGTTAACGAGCATTTTAAAAAACTTACAAAGAGGCTAGCAGAAGAGGGTTTTGCAACCATTACACCTGATATTTATGGTGGAGACACATATTCTTACGATGATATGGATGGCGCTATTGGTAAATTGAAAACAATGGATGATGATATCGTTATATCTCAGACGGAAGCTTGTTTGAAATGGTTAGGTGGAAGAGCAGAAGCCGACTCAAATAGAGCAGGCGTCACGGGCTTCTGTATGGGCGGTCGATTTACCTTTTTAGCTAATGCGGAATTGGCAAATCATTTCAAAGGCGCTGCAGCTTTTTATGGAGGAGGCATTGGTCCTATTGAAGATGGCCTTGGACGTAAGACTCTTTTGGAAAGGGTTCCTGAATTTGTCTCTCCTATATTACTTTGGTATGGCTCGGAGGATCAGTCTATACTTCCTGATGAATTAGGAAGAATAGCCCAAACAATGGCTCAAGAAAAAAAGCAGTATACGTTAACGTGTTTCCCAAATGTTGGTCATGGGTTTTTCTGTGAGGACCGTGGAAGCTATGATAGGCATGCAGCTGAGTCATCCTTTAAGGCGACGGTAGACTTCTTTCGTTCGCGGTTAGTTTAAGTCCAAAGAAAGCCATCCTATCCAAAAATTAGATGGCTTTCTATTTAGCTAAACTAGCCCGTAATTCGCGTTTTAATAGTTTCCCGCTTGGATTTTTAGGAAGCGAGTGTTGAAAAACCACTCCTTTGGGTGTTTTGTATCCAGCCAAGTGTTCTCTGCAATGTTTTATAATTGCCTCTTCTGTTGTGTTTTGGCCCTCCTTTACTGTGACGACTGCGGTGACAGCTTCGATCCATTGGGGGTGAGGTAAAGCTATTACCGCTACCTCAGAGATTTCGGGCATTAAATAGATGCACTCCTCCACTTCTCTGCTAGCAACATTTTCTCCTCCAGTATTAATCATATCCTTTTTTCTATCGACGACGGTGATATGACCTTCTTCGTCGATTGTTGCTAAATCACCGCTGTGAAACCAACCACCTTCAAAAGCCTCAGCAGTGCGTTCTGGATCTTCAAAATATCCTGTGAGCAATTGTGGGGATCGATGAACAATTTCTCCAACTTCCCCAACTTTAACATCAAGCATATCATCGTTAACAACACGTGTTTCAACATTAATAGCGGCAGTGCCCGCCGATCCTGCTTTTCTAAATTGGTCTTCGGGTTTTAAAACGGTTGCGACTGGTGCCATTTCCGTTTGACCGTAGAGGTTCCACAGACGTAATTTAGGTAGCCTTTGTTGTAATTCTGCCAGAATTTCAACAGGCATGATTGAAGCCCCGTAATAACCTTTTTCTAATTTTTGAAAGTTTGTCTTGTCGAATAATGGTGACCTAAGCAAAGAGATCCAGACAGAGGGCGGCGCAAAGAAGGATGAAATTTCCCTCTTTTCAAGCAAAGCTAGAATATTATCAGGACTAGGTTCGGACGTTATGGTGCTTGTCATGCCAAGATAGACAGCTGGACCAAGAAATACGTCAAGCTGTGCGCAATGATATAGTGGAAGAGCGTGCAACATAATGTCACTTGTAGTCATCTCCCCATCTATAATGCAGCTTGTGTATTGCCACAAAACGGCACTGTGAGATAGCATTGCGCCTTTAGGCATTGCCTCGGTTCCACTTGTATACACAATTTGTGCTAGCGAACGGTCATCGACGTGGATCTCTGGTGCTGTTGCATCTCCCGTAAGCAGTCCCTCGAAACGGAAGTTCATTTTTAATGAACCGCTTTGATGTTCGCTAGGAAGACCAAGCGTCATTTCAATATCAGTACCTTTTGATATTGCTTCTAGACCAATATCTATAAACTCTGGTCCAAGTGCCAGCATTTTTGACCTCGAACTATTCAGTATATAACGGACTTCATTAGCGTTGAGCATGAAGTTTATAGGTACAAGTACGGCGCCTATTCTTGCGATTGCAAATCTTATTGCGGCAAATCCATGTGAATTTCTTGCAATTACGGCAATCTTGTCGCCAGCGGAGATGCCACTAGCTAATAAATGTCGAGCTAACTGATTACATGCCGTATCAAATGCCTTTTACGTCCACTCAGTTTGTCCGCAGATGATCGTCGTTTTATCGGGGAACCGCATCGCACTTCTTCTTAAAATATCACCGATATTATGTTGTCTTGCAAACTGGATTTCACTTTCTAGATCACTTTGCACGCGCTATCCTCTCTATGACTGTAATACGACAGAAGAGCCAAATTTTAATTAAACCTATTGAAAGTTATGCATGGTGGAAATTAATCTATATCTTTCGACTCTTATGGTGATTTGTTAATGAAGAAAAATATCTTGTTCATAATGGCCGATCAACTACGTTATGACTATTTGGGATGTAACGGTCACCCTTCAATTCAAACACCAAATATTGATGCTTTAGCGGCTAGGGGTGTCAATTTTACAAATGCCTTTTGTCAATCAGCTGTATGTGGGCCGTCTCGGATGTCATTTTATACAGGGCGTTACGTTTTTACTCATGGGGGAACATGGAACAACATTCCTATTCGAGTTGATGAACACACCATGGGAGATTTTCTTAGACCTCTGGGTTATAGAGTAGGACTGGTTGGAAAAACACACTTTCAACGCGATTTAGAAGGTATGAAGAAACTTGGGATTCCTCCAGAGAGTGACCTTGGTGTATTAATAAGTGAAAGCGGTTTTGAACCTTGGGAAAGAGATGATGGTCTGCACCTAGACCAAAGTGTCTCGCCCGACTTAGCTTACAATATGTATCTACGTGAGATGAGGTATGAAGGCGAGAATCCATGGCATTCAGTTGCAAACTCGGCACTTGGTGATCATGGTGAGCTTCTCACCGACTGGGCTATGCGAAATGTTGATAGGCCCGCGCGAGTAGATAAGGCGCATTCGGAAACAGCTTACATGACGGACAGGGCTATAGAAGTTATAAAAAACCTAGGAGATGAGGCGTGGTGTTTGCACGTTTCTTATATCAAGCCTCATTGGCCTTATATGGCCCCAGATCCATATCATAAAATGTATTCTAAAGATGATATATTACCCCCTGTTCGGTGCGATGAAGAAATAAAAACGCGACACCCTGTTGTTGATGCGTACGCAAAGCACGAGGAAAGTATTAACTTTAGTAAGGATGTGTGTAGAGAATGTGTTATCCCGAGTTACATGGGTTTGATATCCGAGTTAGATGCGAATATTGGTCGATTGATGAAATTTCTCGAAAATGAGGGAAAAATTGACGATACGATCACTGTTCTGACTAGCGACCATGGCGATTATCTTGGTGATCATTGGCTTGGCGAAAAAGAATCATTTTATGAATCTGCGATAAGAATTCCTATGATTATTATTGATCCAGGTAATGAGGCGTCGCCCACTAGGGGAACGAGCATAGATGAATTTGTGGAAAGCATCGATCTCATACCAACGTTTCTCGAAATGGCAGGAAGTCCTCACAATCATGACCATATTTTGGAGGGAAGGTCTTTGCTGCCTCTCTTACACAGTAACTTAGAACATTCTTGGAGATATGCTATCTTTTGTGAGATGGATTACTGCATTAGGCACGCACGAAACACCCTTGCACGAACAGTTGATAAGTGCAGGGCTTATATGGTTCGTGAAAAGAAATGGAAATATGCTTATTTCAATGGTTTCAATCCACAATTATTTGATCTAGAAAATGATCCGAAGGAATTAAATGATTTAGGTAAAGACCCAAAATAGTCGGAGACACGGGAACGATTGTTTAGAAAGTTATTTGAATGGATAAGTGAGAGATAAATTAGAAAAACAATAAGCAAAGAAGTAATAGCTGAACGGACAGGCTCAAGTAAAAAAAGAGGTTATTTATTTGGGGTTTGGTAAAAGATAGGATTAAAGGGCCACGTGCTGTAAAGAGAAAGTTTTAGATATGAATGATTTGGAGTTTGGTTGGTTTTTACCAACCCGCGGCGACACACTTGATTATGCGGTTGCTCAACAAATACCACCTTCGCCAGAAATGTTTAAACGTGTTGTTAAGGCGGCAGAAGATAATGGATTTGAATATATACTTCTACCTGTTGCTGCGGCGTGCTGGGATGCTTGGTTAACAAGTGCTGTTTTAACGGGTGCAACTGAAAAGATAAAGATGCTTGTGGCAGCACGGCCAGGTTACATCAATCCTGTCCTACTTGCCAAAATGATTGCAACTTTTGACCAGATGACTAAGGGACGTATTTCAATAAATTTGATTGCGGGACAAAATGATGTTGAAAATATAGCGGAAGGCGTCGGTCTCAGTAAGAATGATCGGTATGAAATGATGATGGAAGAGGTTGAAATTTGCAAAGGTTTATGGTCAGGAACGGGGAAACTCGATTACGATGGAAAATTTTACAAATTAAAGCAGGCTCACATCGGGCCAGAAATTTATCAAAAACCATTTCCAAAGTTTTACCTTGGTGGAGGATCACCAGAAGCCGCTGATTTCTCGGCAAAGCATGCTCACGTTCATTTATTTTGGGGTGATACCGTTGACCGTATAGAAAGTAACATGGCTCGAATAAGAACATTGGCAAGTAAATATGAACGGGAAAACGAGATCGGCTTTGGCATGCGCCTGCAGATCATCTGCCGAGAAACGGAATCTGAGGCGTGGGCCGTAGCTGAAGGGTTGATAAAAAATGTCACCGATGATCAAAAGAATATCATAAAGACACATTTTGCTGGTTCGGAAGCAAATCAACGCGTTCAACAATTATCTGCGGAATATGGAGAAATGCTCGCTCCAAACCTATGGACTGGATTAACGAAAGCTAGACCTGGTGCCGGAGTTGTCATTGTGGGGAACCCAGAACAATGTGCAGAGACACTTCAAAGTTATATTGATATTGGATGTCACTCTTTCTGTTTATCTGGATATCTTCATGATGATGAAGCTATCCGCTTTGGCAAGTGGGTCAAACCATTACTGGAGGAAAAAAATCCGAGACGAGTGAAAAAATAGCGTTGTGTCCCTAAAATAATTAGTAAGTCGAGTCGAAAATTGGAGTTATGATATTAGGCATGATCACCTATTTTTTTCTTATAGTAGCCATATTGTTAGAAGTGGCTGGAACTATGCTACTTCCCGTAACAAATAGTTTTTCAAAACCAATACCAACTATAATCATGACGCTATGTTATCTTGGCGCTTTATTTCTTTTGACTGTAGTGGTGAAGACGCTTCCTTTAGCCGTGGTGTACGCGACTTGGAGCGGGTTAGGTGTTTTCTCAGTAGCTATTCTTGGATATTTTATTTTTGGTCAAGGGTTACCGTGGCCTGTGATATTGGGATTGTGTTTGATAGTTTCGGGTGTAGTCCTTGTAAATAGTTTCGCGGAGCCTAAAATATAAAATAGTCGAGAGTCGTATCGACCGAATATAAAAATCTCTTTTGCCCAAATTTCAGTTGGATATATTGGATTGACGGATAAATTTTATGATGTAGTTGTCTGTGGTGCAGGTATGGCAGGAATTGCCACTGCTTACTCCTTGGCTATCAAGTTTCAGAAGAGGGTTCTTCTGATCGACGAAGGTGCACCTCTCTCATTAACTAGTGACAAATCGACTGAATGTTATCGAAATTGGTGGGGTGGACCAGACAATGCGATGCTCTCATTAATGAACAGAAGTATTAGCTTAATGGAAGAGCATGCGGTTAAAAGTAATAATAGTTTTCAAATGAGACCGCATGGTTATTTATTTGTTACAAAAAATAACAATGAAGCAGAGCAGTTATATAAGCAGGCCAAAGATGCGGAATTGTTGGGTATAGGTTGTCTTCGGGAAATTACTAAATTTTCAAAGTACAAACTAAATAATTTTGAAAGCCCCATCAGTGATCAAGATGGATCAGATTTTATAACAAATAAGGAAACTATTAAAACCCTTTTCCCGTATCTAAATAAGGACACGGAAGCTATTCTACATGTGCGAAGATGCGGTTCACTAAGTGCGCAGCAACTAGGTATGCATCTTCTGGAAAAAGCGCGTGAAAAAAGTTGCGAATTTCAGACAGGTAAGTTTACTGGGATAGAGACCAGTGGTGGGAAAGTATCTAGTGTAACAATAGAGCAAGATGGTATAGAAAACTCCATAGCAACTGATACTTTGGTTCTGGCACCTGGTCCTCATTTAAAAAACACGCTCGAGAAAATAGGCTTGGATCTACCCGTCCTGGTAGAAAAACATGTCAAGATCAGTTTGCCAGACACGTTAAATGTTGTGCCACGTGACGCACCTTTGATCATTTGGAACGATCCGATTGAATTGCCATGGACTAATGAAGAAAAATCACATCTTGCAGAGTCACCTGAAACCGAGTGGTTGTTGAAAACATTCCCACCTGGAGTGCATGGTCGGCCTGTTGGCGCTGGCAATCAAGTTCTAATGTATTGGACCTATGACTGTGAAACCAGCACCTATCCGAAGTTTCCAATCGAATGGGACCCGTATTTACCTGACGTCACTCTACGTGGGATGGCTGTGATGGTTCCAGGACTGGAAAAGTATTTTGATCCAATGCCACGACCTTATGTAGATGGCGGCTACTACACAAAAACTGAGGAGAATCGTCCGTTGATTGGACCTTTAAAGATACCAGGTGCATTTGTCTGTGGTGCATTCTCAGGATTTGGTATAATGAGCGCATGTGGAGCAGGAGAGTTATTAGCTCGGCATATAGCGAACGCAGATCTTCCTGATTATGCTGATGCTTTCCTGCCTTCGCGCTATGAAGATCCCTTATACTTGGAAGATATCAAGAAATGGGTTGTTGATGGACAGCTTTAAATTAGTTTTGTAACACATTATACAATTTAAAGTGATGGAGTGTTTGATGGAATTTTGGCATTTTGGTGTTCCATCGGCTTCTGGCGTAGAGCGTATGGCAAAAACGTGTGAAGAGCTGAATTTCGATGGGCTAACGTTAACGGACTCGCAAAATTTATCTAATGAAACGTACATTGCCTTGACGCTAGCTGCAAAAGCGACAAATGGTTTGAAATTAGGACCAGGTGTTACAAATCCCATTACTCGTCACGCGGCGGTAACCGCAAGTGCGGCCGCGACGTTACAAGAAGTTTCTAGCGGAAGGGTAATGATTGGTATGGGTCGCGGTGATTCTTCCTTGTTTAACATAGGGTTTAAGCCAGCAAATCCGGACGTTTTCCAAACGTATATTACAGAGCTTCAAAGTTACCTAAGTGGGGATATTTTAAATAAAAGCGGGTACGATAGCCAGTTGAGATGGTTGGTCGGTTCAAAGCTATCGAAAGTTCCATTAGATGTAGCGGCAACAGGTCCAAAAATTATAGCGATGGGTGCTGAATTGGGAGAGCGTGTTAGTTTTTCACTAAGAGCAGATATTGAGCGAATAAAATGGGGTGTAGATCAAGTAAAAGCGGTCGTTAATAAAAATAAAGATAATCAAAAGGTGCCGCCATCACTCGGCGTCTATTTAAACATTTGCATTCATAATGATATTGATAGGGCTGCTGAATTAGTTCGTCCTGGCGTTGGGATATTCGCGCATTTTACCGGAATTCCTGGCGCCAATAGAGACAATATAAATCAGACAGACCAGACAGTTTTTGATGTCTTGGGGAAAGAATATGATAAAAAACGGCATGGTCGTGCTGAAGCGTCTCATGCTCAAAAGATGCCGATGGAATTTATTGAAAGATTTTCACTGATTGGGTCTGCTGAAAAATGTATAGAGAGATTATTATCTATAAAGAAGTTAGGAATAGAGAGAATATTTGTAATTGGACCGAGGCCAGACCACTTTGGGCAAGAAGCGAATGAAGCACTAGTTCGTTTTGCAAAAGAAGTTATTCCTGCCCTGAGAGATTAGAGTACTTCTCCAGCAACCAAACCTCTTTAAGATATCAAATTTAGTCACGATATTTATTTGTTGGCGAGAACTCTGTCATTACCGGATCACGCGGTTCACTCACCCATAGCTGTCTATCCGGGTGCATGCCTGCGCCGTAAACGGCAGACACCGCTGATCTTCGCATCCTATTCAAAAGTCGCGTGTCAGCTAGTCCTATTGACGGGTGGGTTCCTCCATTAGCTTCCACTGTCTCTTTCCATAAACTACGCCGCTTATTTAATGTTTCCTCATTTTGTAAAGGCGTACAATTAATTTCATTTAAATTGAGATCAATAACAATTTCATCGCCATTCTCGATAAGTGCGATTTCCCCACCGATTGCCGCCTCCGGGCCAACGTGCCCAATTACAAGGCCAACTGATCCACCTGAAAAACGGCCATCAGTCATTAATCCAACAACGATATCATTTTCCCTACAAAGTGTAGTAATACGCGAAGTCGAGTCTAACATCTCTGGCATGCCCGGAGCTCCACTTGGACCTTCGTACCGCACTATGATCATGTCTCCATTTTGAAAAATTTCTGGTTCGTTTGCTAGAGAATATAAGAGTCCTTGTTCGCCATCAAAAACTCTCGCTGTCCCTACAAAGACATTATTTTCTAGTCCGCCTTCAACACCAGCTAATTTTAAGACAGAGCTGAATTCTGGTGATAAATTTCCACCCAAAACTCTTAGGCCGCCGGTTGGCTTATATGGTTCTTTAACCGTATAAATTACATTGCCGTCAGGTGGCGGAGGATTTAACCTCTTTATCTGTTCAGAGAGTGTTTCGCCGGTGCATGTCATTGCATCACCATTTAAAAGTCCCGCATCGAGTAGTTCTTTGACAATAACTTGAATGCCTCCTTTTTCATCGATATCCACCATCGAGTAATTTCCGAACGGTCGTGCATCAATTAGAACAGGAACAACATTTTCTGATAAATGGTTGAACTCTTGAGGTGTCATTATATCTTTTGCGAAGTCTCCAAAACCAGCAGCTCGGGCTATCTCTGGTCCATGTAATAATACGTTTGTAGACCCTCCAATTGCCATGGCAACAATCATTGCATTGCGAATTGAGTCTCTATTTACAATATCACGGGGAGTTACGTTGTTCTTTATCATTTGTAGTAAATAATCGATGAGTTCATCTGGAAATTGTTCAACTCTTCTTAGGTCATCGGAAGGCGGTGCGACCATATGAAGTGGTTCTAAACCCATTACGCCCAAGAATGTTTGCATCGTGTTGTATGTAAACATTCCCCCGCAACTACCATAACCAGGACAAGCCTCACAAGCTATCCGGTGTTTTAGTTCTTCATCTTCACTACCTGCAACTTGAAATCCAGATATGATATCTAGTCTTTCTTTGGTTATGGAATCCATACCAGGGCGAATAGGGCCGTCCGACATTATGATAGCAGGTTTATTATGTTCAAGTATTGCAGCCGCAGTACCGACAGGGGGTTTGTCACAAGCCACGACAGCTATGGTTCCTTCCAATCCGCTAGCACTCAGGTGCTCGCAAACGGAATCATGGGTTACCTCACGTCCTATAAGCGAATAGCGCATTTCCTTTGTGCCATTCCGCATTCCATCTGATGTCGCCACGGTATATTCTGGTTGAACAAGACGCATCCGTAATTGGTTTGTACCTGTTTCTGTCCGTTTCCGAAGTTGCTCGTGGATTATCTCGACCTTGCGTTGCACCCCAAGGTAGCATTGGGAGTCACCTTTATTTCCGATCACACCTATTGAGGGCTCATGTATGAGCTCGATATTGCTCCCTAATTCTCTAGCAATACCGATCGTTTGCGCGGTACGACCTGGATTATTATCAATCAAAACAGTTTTCGAATTTTTCACAATAGTTCTCTCGTCATTATGCCCTGATGTTATTACCGCACAGTTATATAAAAGAAATTTATACAAAGGAAGTGTGATGATAATAGTTTGAAAAATTTAATAAATTAATTCCAATTTCTAACTTGATGCTTTAGCTAGAATTGCGCGTTGCTCGTCTACTATAGCCTGAGGAATTTGGCTCATGAAACACCCACAAACACCTTGATCAATCATTGTCCTTGGTCCATTTGGATGTCCTATATGTTTATAAACAGCGTGACTGTGCCCGTGGTCATGACTGTGCCCGTGGTCATGACTGTGCCCATGCTCGTCCGTTGAAAGTTTCTGATTGCCATGATTTGTATCTATGGGCTTATACTCTGCATGGTGATGATGAACATCTACCTCACCTTTTATTAAACGCTCCTTAAAAGATTTCATCAAATCAAAGTCCTCATTCAGAGAGCCAATTTTCGCCTCCTCAATTCTGTCAACAAAGGTGCTAATCACATGGTCCTGGTCAGCGAGATAATGTGCCTTAACGAAGTTTACGTCGGGAGCCGTTAAAGCAACGCGATCAACATAGTTATATATTCGATCGATCAGTTTTCCTGAAAATAGGAAATATGGTGCTACTACTATATCTTTGTATCCAAGTTTCAAAGCCATCTCTAGGCCCTTTCCAACTGATGGAAAAGTAACACCGGAGTAAACAGTCTCAGACCACCCAAAACCAAGATTCTCTGTCACGATGCGCGTCAATTTTGCAGCTTCGGCATTTGCATATGTGTCTGAGGTTCCTCGACCGACAACGATGAGCATTGTATCGTAAAGATCTCCCGGATGTACATGATCCCGACCTAAAGCTCGGAGTATCCGAGCTTCGAATGCAGCTATCATTTTAGGATGCAAGGCTAATTCTCTACCGTAACTTATCTTAAGATGTTGATATTTTTTTTGGTAAGTTGTTAGCACTGAAGGGATATCGTTTTTTGCATGTGTTGCCGCAAAGAGCATACCAGGAACGGCAACGATGTGATTAACTCCGGAATTTCGAAGTTCGTCCAACCCCATATGAATGTTTGGCGCTGAGTATTCCAAGAACCCATACTCGACAGGTGTTTCTGGGAAACGCTGTTTTAAACCGCGGGCTAAGAGTCCAAATTCCTGTTCTGCAGTTTTTGAGCGGCTCCCATGGCCGCAAATCATAATGCCAAGTTTTTCCATGTCTTTCCTATCATGCAATAAGTCTCAACGAATGTTATACTAAGTCGCGGCTGCGAATAAAAGGTGTCAGCTCAATTATTGAATGGACGTAAATCGGAAACTTCCATATGGGTGGTTTTGTTAGATTATTCATGACTTGCAATTGAATATTCGACATACTTTCGTTAAACAAGTCATTAGCTAGTACAAATCTTGGAATAGGTTTTCAAATGAGATTATCAGATTGTCACAATTTCATGGATTTTAGGAAGTTGGCAAAAAAAAGACTGCCTAGTCCAATATTCAACTATATTGACGGTGCAGCTGATGATGAGAAAACCTATCAAAGGAACACGCAAAGTTTTGATGACTGCGATTTGATCCCCAATATATTACAAGGTACTGATGAAATTGATATGTCGGTTGAGGTGTTGGGCCAGAAAATTCAGTTGCCAATCTATTGTTCGCCAACGGCTTTGCAGCGACTATTCCATCACGATGGAGAAAACGCCGTCGCAGCTGCTGCTGAAAAATTTGGTACTATGTTTGGTGTTTCCTCGCTTGGGACAGTAAGTCTAACAGAGATAAGAAATAAATTTAAGACACCTCAATGCTATCAGTTTTATTTTCATAAAGATCGTGGCTTAAATAAAGCAATGCTTGAAAGCGCCAAAGAAGCGGGCGTCGAAGTAATGATGCTTACAGTGGATACAATTACTGGAGGAAATAGAGAGAGGGATTTGCGAACTGGGTTTTCAATTCCCTTCAAATTGACATTAGCCGGTATTATGCAATTTGCTATCAAACCAATGTGGGGAATAAATTATCTCACTCATCCTAAATTTGCCCTTCCTCAGTTGGATGATTTTGTGGATATGTCCGGGGGTGCACTTTCGATAGGAAGTTATTTTACGGAAATGTTAGACCCAACCATGAACTGGAAAGATGTTGAAGAGATGGTTGAATTCTGGGATGGGCAATTCTGCCTAAAAGGCGTGATGAGTGCCGATGATGCAAAGCGTGCTGCAGAAATTGGCTGCAAGGGTATCGTTGTGTCCAATCATGGTGGTAGGCAATTAGATGGTTCACGCTCTCCATTTGACCAGTTAGCAGAAATTGTAGACTCCGCGGGCGACAAAATAGATGTCATCATGGACAGTGGTGTGCAACGTGGCACACATGTTCTGAAAGCTCTTTCACTTGGGGCAAAGGCCGTTGGAGGCGGACGGTTTTATTTGTATGCTTTGGCCGCCGCCGGACAGGCGGGCGTCGAGAGAGCGTTGACTCTAATGAAACAGGAAATCGAGCGAGACATGCGTTTGATGGGGGTCAAATCGATAGCAGAGTTATCCAGAAAAAATCTACGATTCCGATAGACAGCTTCGTTGACTATTGGATTTTTTTCCGGGCTTACATTAGGTTTTTCGATAATTATCGTTATTGGCGCACAAAACGTCTTCGTATTAAGGCAGGGACTTCTAGGTAAACACATTTTGCCAGTCGTATTATTTTGCTCTTTTTCAGATGCACTTTTAATTTTTATCGGTATAAGCGGTGCAAGTCGTTTTCTTACTGAGGTTGTTCAAAAATATTCCACGTGGATATTTTTGGGCGTTGGGATTTGGTTATTATTTTATGCCGTTATTAGATTCATCGACGTTTATAGAGGTCATGGCGTGGAGCATTATATAGAGGGGCCAAACAATAAATTGTCAACGACACTCATGTCAGCGGCTGTCCTGACATTTGCAAATCCACATGTCTATCTTGATACGGTTATTTTATTAGGCACTATTTCTATGAAATTTGAATTCCTAACGAGACTTGCATTCGGTTTGGGGGCAACAACTGCAAGTTTTCTATTTTTCTTTGGATTAGGGTATGGGGCAAGCTTAATGGCCTCAAGAGTTCAAAAACCTGCAGTGTGGAAATACATAAATATTGGTATTGGTTTTATAATGCTGTTAGTCGCTGTTTGGATGTTTCAGGAAGCGAAAATTTTATAAAAAATAGCCAAAAAATAAAAACTTACTTCATTTTTAAAATGAAGTTACACCAAAAGTTGTTACAGAATCGCCAGGCTTCCATTGTGGGTACTTAATCATGACACTTTTAAACCCCTCCCAATCAAGGAACCTGTTCGTCCAAAGTATCACTTTTGGGATATTCTTCAAATTATCAAACCATTGAGCGTCTACTCCTCTAAATTGCCTGATAAATGGGAGAATAGCTATATCAGTGAAACTTGGCCGGCGACCACCAAGCCAATTATTTTTTAAACTAGCTTCAATTCCTCTCAAAATGTCTAATGCAGCTTCACGATGTTCCAAAGCATTAGAGTTAGGATAACGATTAGGATACTTGTACTTATCTAAATGGAATTTAAATGCGGTATCATTTTGACTTATCAAGTCGCTGTCAAACGTTTTCAGTGGAAAAGAAGCCCAATTTGCATAATCTGCAGCCCAAGCCATCACCTCTAAACTTTCGTCAATAACATTACCATTTTCCAACCATAAAACTGGCACGGTCGCCTTCGGTGACAATTTTATCATGTGACTGGGCTTATCTCTTAAAACTACCTCGCGTAATTCAACAGTCTTATTTGATTGATTGATAGCCATTCTCGCTCTCATAGCATAAGGACAGCGCCTGAAACTATATAGCACGGGAAGCCGTTTATTAGATTGTAATGATTCAGCCATCCTGCTTTATTATGCTTCCTAAATGTTTCTCCCCGCGGAGATTCGATAGTTCGACTTGTCTTTGTCTGTCTTTAAATCGTTTAACTTGTTTTTCAGTGTGTGTTCCAAAGCATTTTGGGCAGTGCACGCCTGGTGAATATTTTTTGGATTCTAAATCTGTTTTAGCCAGAGGCATTCTGCATGCGTGGCACATCGAATATTCACCGGGCTTTAAATCCTTCTTAAGTGAGACCCTATTGTCAAAGACAAAACATTCTCCATTCCATAAATTCTCTTCGATCGATACATCTTCGAAATATTTTAAAATTCCCCCCTCCAGGTGAAAAACATTTTTGTAGCCTCTATCTTTTAGGTACGAGGTAGCTTTTTCGCAACGAATACCCCCAGTACAAAACATAGCAATTTTAGATTCTTTCGTTATATTAGGCATCGTCTCAAGAGTTCCCGAAACCCATGCTGGGAATTCCCTAAATGAATTTGTTCTGGGATTAAGCGCCTTATCAAACGTACCAATCTTTACTTCGTAGTGATTGCGAGTATCAATAATTACGGTGTTTTTTTCTTTTAAAAGTGAATTCCAATCTAAAGGGTCAACATAGGTGCCAACGTCAGAGGTAGGATCAATTCCCGGTTTGCCCATCGCAACTATTTCTTTCTTTATTCGAACTTTAAGTCGATGAAAAGGAATGGAAGTATCTTTACTATATTTTATTTGTATCCCGTTAAGGTTAGGTTGATCGCAAAACCATTGATAAAGATCTTTGATAGAATTTTTTGTGCCCGCAATTGTCCCATTTATACCCTCATCGGCGAGAAGAATAGTGCCAGCAATTCCTAGGTCCCGGCAAATATGGTAAAGGGTATTTTGAAGTTTGTCCAAATTGCTGATAGGCACAAATTTATAAAAAGAAGCAATAATATATTTTTTATCGTTATAAGAGCGGGCATATTTCTTTGCTCGGGAATCATTCATCAACGGACTCATCTACGCTGGTTTTGACCTAAGGGATAGTTTATTCAAGGTCCATTTCAAGAATTGACATATGAAAGTCATAAGAAATTTCGCCTTCGTCTTCATCTTTGAAAATAACGCCAATAAATTCGCCATCTAACATTACTTCCGCCGAATCCTCTTTATTTTCACGACCTTCAATAACAACTTTGGGGTTGTTAAATTTTGTTCGAAGATAACTTTCGACTTTTTCAAGCTCGGAGTTATTCATACAAATCTTCCTTTCTTGATGATGGATTAATTTGCAATATTTGTTGCTAATGGTTTAGCAGTGAATGAAGGTAAATAAAAGAAATGTGAGAATTTTTTTAATGTTCTTAAATAGGATTGGAACGTAAACTTAGCTTATATATTTGGATGCTTTAAAGCGATCTTTAGAGATTTGTAAATTGCTATCTTAAACAAAGCTACTGAGTAATTCTCAGGCCCTTTAAGTAAAAGCTAAAAACTAAAAATTTTTTACCTTGGTTATCTTTTTTTATTTTCATATTTCTCTGTGGCAATTTTCTTCGCTTCTTCTTGCCGATCGCTACCTAAAAGTAATCCAGCTGTTGTAAAGGCGACTGAAAGCCCAATTGCAGATAAAGTCGCACCAAATCCCCATATAGGACCGTGCTCAGTCCATATAAACAAGATGCCATACCAAAATGCCGCAAAAGAGGCTACTGTAGCAAGCAATAAAAACCCAATCTTCACACATAAGCCGCCGATTCTATTAGCAGATATTAATTCCCTGAACGCCGCACTAGTTTCTGCCTCTTGTATTGCTTGGCTTATCTCTTTGCGAGCAGCTTTTGCCCAACTTCTATAGTCTGTCCCAGTTTTTCCGTCTAATCTCTCAGGATTTAGTATCATATCTTCGAGATGGGACACGATCTCCTTCGCTCTTTCCTTGGCGGCTTTCTTCCTTAGATCAGGAAATAATTGCTCGGATTGTTGTTTGTCATCAGCATTGGCATCTTTACCAAAAAGAAGTTCAATTGCTTCCCTTTTTGTCGATTGCTTGTCGAAAAAATTATTTAAATCCATTTTATTTCGAGAGTAATTATTCATTTTAATACAGCTCGTTCATTTTAGTCGTATTGTAGGCTGTCTGTTCTAAAAAATAACGGTTTAGTGTTCCACTTGCCAGTCTATCTAAGTTTTCAAATGACATAGATAAAGATAAATCGTCGGGTTCATATCTTTTTACTTCGCCGTAGGCATGAAAAATGGCACCAGGACCAGCAAGCGGGACCAGTACTCTAAGTTTGGCTTTATGAGTTGGTTGAAGTACCCCGTAATAATTTGAAATCTTTATTCCACCGCAACTCCAATTACCGATTGCATAGGGCGTATTTCCTATAACCACTGTCATAGGAGCAATTGAGCGTTTGTTTTTTCTTCTATCAGGATCTTCTGGTTGTTTTGACACGACTAAACGATACATTTATTCCTCTTTGTCGAAATTTCTCTTTGCTTCTGCAACCATTGTGCCAATTTTGGTGTCGACTGGAGTTATTTTGGAATTGCTGAGTGAAAACCAGAAACTAAAGCCAGGTACCGTATGATCTTTCAGTGAGAAGTTGGTGTTTTTGTAGGAGAACCACTTCAATTTTTCAATAATTTAGGCATATTCTCTAGTCGTTTCAAAATTTTGTCGAGGTTGCTGGAAACTTCGACCGTCCGGAGGCGATATTCAAGAGAAAAGCGCTCTAACTTTTTATTGTTTTCTCGTCTCTTCGTAATACAAAAAGTAGCTTTTTCTCGGCTATTTTTAAATATGGAAAATATTGAAATTTTACCAGTTTGGTCTATTGCATAGTCACGCCAGTGGTCCTTTATTACACCATTACTGTAAGCATTCAAAATTTTGGTGAGTTCTGTCTTACTGAATAGCAGTTTGTGCGACGTATGGCGCGAACCTTTCAAGGTGATTAAATTAACCATAATTTGAATTCATTTCTACTATTAAAGTGTTGTGACAACTTTCCTCTAAAAAGAATAATAGGTAAAGAGTTTCTTGTATTGTTAATAAAATGTGTTCAAATTAACTTGTGCTAACGGGGTTTTTAAATCTGGCCCTTTGATGTAATAAGAGCATTTATTTTTGTTGTGCAAGTGAGGTTTTTATGAATCTCAATAGTTTGGAGGCAAAGTGTCAGATATTTTTCAAGAAATAGATGAAGATCTGCGACAAGATAAAGCTGCTCGTCTTTGGAACGCGTATGGTAAATATATAGTTGCACTAGCCATCTTTATAATTTTAGCAATTGCAAGTTACCGTTTTATTGAACACAAAAATGAAAAAAACAGAGAACAAACTTCTGAATTATTTGAATTGGCTTCGGAAGCTGGTAGAACGGGTGACAAACAAGCTGCAATTGAACTTTTTAGCGATGAGAGGTTCGATGAAACCACAGGATATGCAATTATATCAAAGTTGAAAAAAGCCGCTTTAGCCAAAAGTAATAACGATCTTGAGGGTACGGAAATAGTATTAAAAGAAATTATCACCAATGAAGAAATACCTCTGTATTTGCGTGACTTGGCTCGACTAAAGCTTTTTGCCTCAGACAGTGATATTAATATTTCACAGTTAGATACATTGATTGAAGAGGAAGGACCATGGAAATTTCTTGCCCTTGAATTAAAAGGCGGGATCCAACTTCAGGGTGGTAATTTAAAAGATGCTCGATCAACATTCAAAGAGCTAACGGATGACGCTAATACCCCAAACAATCTCAGGAGGCGCGCGTCCGAAATTCTCAAGGCATTGCCTTAAACTTTTGAAAGTATTTGAAATTGTCTAGAAAGTTCAGTGGCTTCAAATTATTTGTTTGTTGTGTTGCTCAAATCTTACTTTCAAGCTGTGGTTTTGGTTTTCTAGGAGAAAAACAAAATAAGGTAATGATCGAAGGGGAGCGAAGGGCGATAACCGCAAAACAAATAAAGCTCACTCCTGACAATAGTTTGAACGAAATAAGTATTCAACTGCCTGCCCCAAAAGAGAATGAAAATTGGCCGCAGCGGGGCGGTATCGCTACTCATGCACTAAAACATATCCAACTTGGTGATGCTCCTGAGAGAGTATGGCAATCGAAGATTGGGGAGGGTGGTTCTGAGAGCATTGCGCTCACCGCGGCGCCAATAGTGTCTAACGGTATGGTTATGACATTAGATACGACGGGTAAAGTTCGGGCGTTCGCATTAAAGACTGGTGAGTTGCGGTGGGAGACAATTTTAAAACCAAAGAAGAACGCAGGTGTTTTTGGTGGTGGTTTAGGTTCAGGGCAAAATAAGATTTTTATTTCTTTAGGATCAGGAGAGGTGATTGGCCTAAATATTCAAAATGGTGAAGAACTGTGGCGAGTATCTACAAAACGGGCGTTGAGAAGTGCACCCAGTTATGCAGATGGTCGTGTATTTGTTACCACGTTAGATAATATGACATTCGCATTCTCAGCCTCAACAGGCGTAAGTCTGTGGTCACATAATGGGATGATTGCAGATGCAGCTCTACTTGGAGCAGCTAGTCCAGCAATCGAGAATAATAAGGTTGTACTAGCATATTCCTCGGGCGAACTATATGCGCTTCAGACAAGTAACGGTCGTATTTTTTGGGGGGATAATTTAAGCGTGAAACGGGAAGGTAGCGGGGTAGCTAGAATTTCTCATTTGAGGGGCAACCCTGTCATCGATGAAAATATGGTTTTTGCCGCGAGCCACTCAGGTAGACTCATAGCTTTAGAATTAAAAACAGGGAGGCGATTATGGGAGTTGCCTATCGCTAGTAGAGTTATGCCGTGGGTGGCTGGAAACTATTTATACATAGTTTCCACAGGTCGGCAACTAATATGCCTTACAAAGCGAGATGGACGGGTAAAGTGGATAACGAACTTACCTGAATCTTTGTTGAAAGATTCATTGCCGCTAAAAAGAGAAAAAATAGTTGTTGAATATTCGGAACCAGTTCTGGCGGGTGATAGACTAATAATTGCTTCATCAATTGGAAAAATTTATTCCGTTTCACCATACACTGGGCGGATATTAGGCGAAACTCAAGTGGATGGTAATATATTCATAGAGCCGATAGTTGCAGATAAAACCCTTTTGCTTTTGGATAAACAAGGCAATTTGACAGCTTTTCGTTAATTGCATTGCTGAACTGGTAGAGTGTATGAATGGGATTGTTGCTATAATTGGACGGCCCAATGTAGGAAAGTCAACTTTATTTAATCGCCTAATCGGAAGACAGCATGCCCTCGTCGATGATACTCCTGGCGTCACTAGAGATCGTAGGCGGGGCGAGGCTAAAATAAGTGATTTACAATTTACTGTATTTGATACAGCTGGCCTTGAATCAAATGACACAGCGCTTCTTACCAAAAGAATGCGCGATCAGACGGAAATGGCAGTCCAAGAAGCGGATATAGTTATCTTGATGGTGGATGCAAAGACAGGAATAACACCGGATGATATGGAGTTGTGTCGTTGGCTAAGGCGAAAAAAAAGCGACATTATTTTAGTTGCAAACAAATGCGAAAGTAATGCCTCGGAGAGTGGTATCTTAGAGGCTTTTAATCTTGGGTTAGGGGAGCCTGTAGTAATTTCCGCTGAGCATGGGCTCGGTATGGCTAATCTTTATGCAGCCTTGAGATTGCAAGAGCAAAAGTTAGTAGAAAAAGACAAAATCGTTCCTTCACATACTGAAATCCAACACGATATGGGTAAGGTTTCTGTAGATTTAGATAATTTTCCAGTTGAAAAAGACAGTGAAATTTTGCGTTTGGCAATTGTTGGCCGGCCAAATGTGGGCAAGTCAACACTTATCAATGCCCTGCTTGGTCAAAATAGAGTCTTAACTGGCCCAGAAGCCGGCATAACTCGGGATTCCATACAGATTGAATGGCAATGGAAAAAGAAAACCCTGCATCTATTTGATACAGCCGGACTTAGACGCAAATCAAGGGTCGCTAATAAATTAGAAAAAGCTTCTGGCAATGATACGTGGAGGGCGGTACGGTTCGCTCACGTTGTTGTACTTGTAGTTGATGCATCAATGATGTTGGAACGCCAAGATTTAAACATTGCAAGGTTGGTTATAGAAGAAGGACGAAGCTTGCTGATTGCTATAAATAAGTGGGATCTAATTAGGAATAAAAATAAGGCTATTAAAGAACTCCAGGGGCGGGTCAAAACTTCCCTCCCACAAGTAAAAGATATTCCTTATGTGCCAATTTCGGCATTAGAGAAAACTAATCTAGACATTTTGATTGAAAGAAGTTTTGCGGTTTATGAGGTTTGGAACCAGAGAGTGCCCACAGCAAAACTCAACCGTTGGTTCGAAGCGATCGTCGAAAGACATCCTCCACCCTTAGTGCAGGGACGACGTTTAAAGCTACGCTATATCACACAAATAAAGACCCGCCCACCTTCCTTTGCATGTTTTTGCAATCAGCCAGATCAGATCCCTGAATCGTACAAACGTTATGTAATCAACGAATTACGTAAACAGTTCACGCTTCCCGGAGTACCGATTAGACTTTTAATGAAAACTAGTAAAAATCCATTTGCTTGATTGTGCATAAGATAAAATCGAGGAAATTCTAAGTATGAAAAAAATAAAATCTGGCACGGATTCTGCTTCAGAAATAAAACACAAAGAAGCAACTAGTCTTCCAAAATTATTAATAGATGGCGAAATAAAGCAGTTCAGACGTTTATGGAGAGTGGATATCAAGCGCATGAGGACGAGGGAAAGGCAAAATATAACTCAGGATAACGTAAGACTAAAACGTATTAAAGATCGGGCAAAAGGTGTTCGCTTTGCTCTTGGTTACAGCCTTCTTAGTTTTCGGAAAAGGAGGGAAATGGAGCAGACATTGCGAAATTTGGAGCTCGCAGCTACAGCGATTAATAAAGAGTTAAAAAGAGAAAAATAGTCTTTTAAAACGGTCATGTACCTGGATTTTACTGCTCGTCATACTCGTCATATTTTATCAATTGACCGTGGGCCTGGTTATCAGCCGAGCATAGCTTAAGAAAAAGTGGAACAAGCCTCTTAGGTGATTTTAACTTACTTGGATCTTCACCAGGAAACGCGCTTGCGCGAAGACTGGTTTTGGTGATGCCAGGGTCAACAATATTTACCTTTAAATTAGTCTTTTCTGTTTCCTTCGCATAAACCTGAATCATCATTTCTAATCCGGACTTGCTAGTAGCATAGGCGCCCCAGTACGGTGTCGCCACCCTGGCTACGGTTGCGGATAGGAATATAGCCCTGCCATGACTAGATTGTCGCAATAACGGATCAAAACTTCTGATTAAACGCTGGTTAGCAATAAGATTAAGGTTGATAACATTATCCCAGGTGGATGGATCATAGTGGTGTACCGGAGTGAGCTTACCAAGCATTGCAGCGTTTGAAATTAGAATATCCAATTTCCCCCATCTTTCGAAGATAGTTGCGCCAAGTCTCTCAATCGCTGGAAAATCGAGTAAATCTAACGGTACTAAAGTGCTTGAGCCACCAGAAATAGTTATTTCATCGTCTATTTCTTCTAATGCACCGATTGTTCTAGCGATAAGGATTACATGTATCCCGTTAGCAGCCAGCCCCCTTGCTATTTCTGCGCCGATACCGCGCGATGCTCCAGTTATGAGTGCCACTTTTCCATCAAGATGCTTATCTGTACTCATGTATTCCTCTTTTAATACTCGCGTGATGCGGTATAAGTATACCGTATATTTTTTAGGTTAGAAATTTTCTCATGATACTTGCTATTGGAGTTTGTTTTGGGAAGGTTTAATTTTCCTGAATTCTTTGTCCATAAGTAGTCTTTGCTTCTCATTGTAAACGGTGTCTTTATGGGAATACCCTTGCTTTAACTTTGGCAGATTAAGACTTTCGAATTTCATTTTCGTTTCTGTTTTAAAGCTATCTATTGGTTTTTGTTCAAAGTTTTTCCTCAAATACATGGGCAACTGAGACGCTACAAACATTGTAGTTGATTCAATGAGGGGAAGAGATTTGGAGGTCCTCAACCAACTGGGGTATTCGGTCTCATTTAAAAATGTTTTTGTAATGAAAATAGTAATACAGACTAACGCAAAGCCTTTCGCAACACCCAATAAAAATCCAAGTGATCGGTCAATGGCGCTTATATTGGCTTTGCCCAGCTTTTTTTGAAATAGGCTCCCAATTATCCTAAAAAGTATATAAACAACTAGGGCAATTAAAACGCCAGCTATCAGCGGCCTTAAACTGATAGATGGTAGCACAACTTGGATTTTTGACAAAACAAATGGCGTGAAAGAAATAGCCAGAAGAATTGCAAAAATCCAGCTGAGTATGGAAATTAGCTCCTTTGTAAATCCTCTGAAAAGTGAGAACAAACCAAAACAAAAAATGATAATCAAAATTACCAAGTCTGTGGGATCTATTGTAAGAATATCCATTAATTTGGGTGCCGTAATAGTTTCTTAGATTTTATTTTAGGGTAAGGCGTCAAAACGAGTGTTTGAGTTTTTGAAGATTGTAACGAGGTCATGGAGGGAGGAAACTTCTTTAATATTAATTTCGAGTTCTTCAAATAATTTCAAATTTGTTGATCTTATGGGGGATATAATAGCTTTGGTGAACCCAAGCTTAAACCCCTCTTTTAGACGTATATCCGAATAGTTCACTGTTCGTATTTCTGCAGACAAACCAATTTCCCCAAAAATTATACTTTCCTGTGGCGAAGGAAAATTAAAAAGAGATGAGAGAAGCGCTGCGGCAACTGCAAGATCCGCAGCGGGATCGCTGATTTTAAGTCCACCGACCACATTCAAAAAAATATCCCTGTTAGATAGCGATATATTACAACGTGCCTCCAACACAGCTAAGATCATTGCTAACCTATTTCCATCTAGGCCAATTACGGATCTTCGCGGAGTGCCAAATGGTGAGGGGGCTATTAAAGCTTGTATTTCCGCTAGCATCGGCCGACTTCCCTCTATACCCGCAAATATGCAGCTTCCAATTGCATCATGCGACCGCCCAGCTAAGAGCATTTTGGAAGGATTTGTAACTTCCGATAAACCGGTTTGAGCCATTTGAAAAACACCAATTTCGCTCGTTGGACCAAATCGGTTTTTAACCGACCTAAGTATTCTAAATTGATTAGCCCTCTCACCTTCGAAGTACAACACTGTATCTACCATATGTTCAAGCACTCTTGGCCCCGCTACAGTCCCTTCTTTGGTGACATGACCGACTAGTAAAAGAATGGTGTTCGAAACTTTTGCAAACCTGATTAATTCATGTGCTGAAGACCTTACTTGTGAGACGGTGCCGGGAGCCGCGTCTAACAAATCGTTATAAACAGTTTGGATAGAGTCAACAATTAATAAGCTGGGTGTTTTTTGTTTTTCTAAGATTTGAATGATATCGGAAACGTTTGTGACAGCTAGTAAATATACCTCAGAATTTTCTATGTGAAGGCGTTGCGCCCTTAGCCTTATTTGATCTAGTGCTTCTTCGCCGGTTACATAGAAACATTTCAATTGTGTGTTTAATTTAGACGCAACTTGCAAAAGCAAAGTGGACTTTCCTATCCCGGGGTCACCACCCAGCAAAATCACTGATCCACGTACTAATCCACCTCCCAGAACTCTATCAAGTTCCTCTATAGCTGTAGCGATACGTTGAGTTGAATCGATGGGAGTAGATAAAACCTCTGGAATTTGGACGCTTGCTCGTAGAGATGAAGTTTTGTTCGCCTTGTGAGACTTAGAACTGCGTTGGATCTCTTCAATAATTGTGTTCCAAGAATTACAGGAATCGCAACGACCACTCCAGCGAGGATGTTGTGCTCCACACTCCTGACAGACGTAGTGTTTTATCAACTTATTCATCTATAAACATACCAAAAATTCGATAATATTAATTTGCTAATTGAAGTTATGTTGAACTTAAAAAAGGCTTGATAAAGCGTCTGACCTCTACATGGCTTGATTTTTTCAAGTCGCTCGGTTTACCGGACCAAATCAATTTACCTTCGTGCAGCATAGCGATTGAATCAGCTATGTGTAGCGCACTATTTATATCATGAGTGATTGTTATTGCGGTTATATTCTCATTTTTTACACTTTCACGTATTAGGTAGTCTAATTTATGACTTGCTCGTATATCGAGGCCGGTCGATGGCTCGTCAAAAATAATAATTTTTGGCTTAACAGCTAGGGCCCTAGCTATAGCTACAATCTTGCGCAAGCTTGACGATAATTCTTTTGGGTACATAAACCAAAATTTTGGATGAATATCCAACTTTTTCATACTTTCTCTAGCTATTTCGTTGGCGTCTTTCTCGTTTTGCTTGTTTAAGAACTGAGGGCCGAAGGATATGTTCTCGATAACACTGAGTGAGTCAAATAGAGCGGAATTTTGAAAAACATAACTGATTGAGTTTGCCGCTACAGTTGTATTATCTGAAGAATTAGTCTCTAGCCGATGACCATCTAAAAATATATCGCCATTGTCTGGTTTCAATAAACCTACGATACATTTGGTTAAAACCGATTTACCTGATCCGGAGGCTCCAATAATAACCAATGACTCCCCCAGATGAACTTTAAAGTTTATATGGTCGAGAATAACAGTTTCATCGAAAGATTTTTTTAATTCTCTAACTTCTATTCTCGGATATTTCATTACAATACAAGCTATGAAGAAAAAAATAACTCAGTAACAAGATAATTAAAAATCAATATTAGTATACACCCAGAAACAACAGCATTTGTGGTGGCTAAACCCACTCCTTGAGCTCCTCGACTACAGTTGTATCCGTGAAAACATCCCATAATACCCAATAGCAGACCAAAAATAGAAGCTTTAATAAGTCCCGACGCGATGTCTATAGGTTCTAGATATGATACCGTTTGGTATAGGTAGATAGCTGGATTGAAATTTAACTTATAGACACCTACCAAAAAACCGCCAAAAACTCCAACTATATCCCCAATTAGAACTAAAATTGGAAGGCATACGATACAGGCTATTATGCGAGGTGCAATTAGATAATCAAACGGATTTGTACCGAGAATTTTTAGTGCATCAACCTGATCTGATACCTTCATACTTCCTAACTCTGCAGCAATTGAAGAGCCAACTCTGCCTGTCACCATTAACCCTGCGAGGACAGGACCTAGCTCTCGGGTGATCGATAATGCGACAACAGTCGCGACTGCGGATTCTGAAGAAAATCTGGTAAAGCCGTTATAGCTTTGTAAAGCTAATACCATCCCAGAAAATAGCGTCGTTAGACCTACTACAGGAAGCGAATAGTACCCAATATCTATTACTTGCTTTAAAATCAGACGATAAAAGTAGGGAGGTCTAAAGCAATGCGAGATTGCTCTTGCAAAAAAAATTACAAGTTGTCCTGTTGTTCCTAACGTTTCGAGAACGTATCGACCGATATGCTTTATTAAGACCATTTTAGTAAAGAGCCTCTAATGATAGTGGTTATTTATAGTCTATCTTTTATTTGGTTATAGTATCTATAGTGGCGACGTCCTAACCCAGTTATCATTTCATACGGTACTGTTTGAGCTAAAGATGCGGCCTGGTCAATGGTAAAGTGTTTTCCAAATAATTCGACAAAGTCCCCCTCCTTTAAATTATTGTCGGGTAAACTAGAAATATCCACCGTTATAGAATCCATTGAAATCCGTCCAACTAAAGGTAACGGGAAGCCGTGGTGGAAAACTGTTGATGATCCGCTTAGTGCGCGTTGATATCCATCAGCATAACCGACACCAATGGTGGCGATGCGAGCCTTTTTAGGCAGCTTATAAGTGCCTCCGTAACCTATTAATTGTCCTTTATCCACTTCTCGAAGTTGAAGAACTCGGCCATATAAGAAAATACAGTTTTTCAAATTATTTTGAGGATGGCCGGGGACACTCCCATATAGAGCAAGACCGGGGCGTACTAAATCAAAATGAAATTTTTTACCCAGATAAATCCCGCCGGAGTTAGCTAAGCTTGCCGTCAATTTAGGTAAACGTTTTATCAAAGAATTAAATTCGAGTAATTGATGCTTGTTCATTGTATTTTTGGGTTCATCACTACACGCTAAGTGAGATAACAGCATGTAAATGTTTGCCTTAATTAAAATTTGAGGATTGTTTATTAACCGCCTTAAATCTGTATTATCTAGTCCTAGGCGGTTCATTCCGGTATCCAGATGTAACGCAGCTTTTTGTCGCTCTTTGAGGGTTGTGTTAAAGTCGACCCACTTTTCCAATTGACAAAAATTATTTAGAACTGGAGTGATGTTGTATTGTTTAAAAATAGGCCCGGTTCCAGTTAAGAATCCGTTTAAAACTAATATCGATTTTCTCTTGCTAGTTAATATTTTTCTAAGCTCTACTGCCTCATCTAACGTAGCAACAAAGAATGTTGAACAACCAGCTTTATCAAGGGCTGGGGCAATTTTCTTTATCCCCAAGCCGTAGGCGTTCGCCTTTAAAGTGGCGGCGCAGTGAGCATTTGTAAGTTTTGATCTTAAGGTTTTATAGTTGGAAACGATGGTGTCAACATCAATAACGAGAAACGAATTTGCTTTTTTATTATCGTTAAAATTATATAGCATTAATCATTTCGTTCTGGAAGTCTGTCATCCTCTATGAAATCTGAGAAACGAGTTGTCGGACCATTAAAGTGTAATGTGACTGTACCAGTGGGCCCATGACGTTGTTTGCCGATTATGATTTCAGCTTTCCCATGCGCTCGGCTTCGTAGATCTATCCATTTGTCATGCCGTTCATGGTATCTTTCATCTCCTTCATCAGGCCTTTGCACTGGCTCTGCTTTGTCTAAATAGTATTCCTCTCTAAAGACAAACATTACGACGTCTGAGTCTTGTTCAATAGATCCAGATTCTCGCAAATCTGCTAAAACGGGTCTTTTGTCTTCCCTTTGTTCCACGGCTCTTGATAGTTGAGAGAGTGCCAGAATAGGAACGTTTAATTCCTTTGCGATCGCCTTAAGACCTTGTGTTATGACGGATACTTCTTGTACACGATTATCTGTTCTTTGTCCTGGCGAGGGCCGCATAAGTTGTAAATAGTCTACGATAATGAGAGATAAATCGTGCTGTCGTAATAACCTCCGAGCTCGGGTGCGAAGGGTTGACACGGGAATGGCCGGTGTGTCGTCTATGAAAAGTAGAGCAGACTCCAACTCCTGACTGGATTTTACAAGTTTTTGAAAATCATTACTAGATAGTTCACCGCGTCTGATTTTTTCGGAGGAGATCTCTGTGTTCTCAGATAATATTCTGGTTGCGAGTTGTTCCGCGGACATTTCTAGAGAAAAAAAGGCTACTACTGGTCTGCTACCGTCTGGTTGGCTAGCTGTTGCCACGTGATATGCAATGTTTGTCGCTAAAGCGGTTTTCCCCATTGCTGGTCGACCGGCCAATACCAATAGATCTGAGGGATGTAAACCTCCTAATTGTTTATCTAAGTCCTTGAAGCCTGTAGCTAGGCCTGCTAGACCCCCGTCTCTTTTGTAAGCAGCTTCAGCCATTTTTACAGACTCTAATAACGCCTCAGAAAAATTTCTTAATCCTCCTTCTGCGGTATCATTTTCAGCGAGAGAGAAAAGTTGGGACTCAGCTAATTCAATCTGATTGACGGCTGTTTGATCAAGATCATAGCTATAAGCGCTATTAACTACCTCTTCTCCTATCTCGATTAATTCGCGTCTCAAAAAACTATCTTTTATTGATTTTCCATAATCCTCAGCGTTAACTACGGTTATAACAGAAGCAGCAAGTTGCACCAGGTAATTAGCGCCTCCCGCTTCAGCAAGTACCTCTTCATTATCAAATATTGGTTTCAGGGTAACGGGATTAGCAATTTGGCCGCGCTCTATTAATTTGCCGCAGGCCTCAAAGATTCTTCCATGAATTGGGTCTGAAAAATGCTCCCACTGTAAAAAATCACTAACTTTTTCGTAAGCACTGTTGTTAATCAATATTGCCCCAAGAAGTCCCTGTTCTGCCTCTATATTATGCGGTTGCTCTCGCACTTTTGCTTGGGCAATTTGAGACGGAAAAGTTGTTAGATCTACGCTTGGCATGAGCAAAGTTTAACAGAAAAATTGCGTCGCATCATTCAAAAAAGATCAACAACTAGTTCACATGCGCGCAGAAGTTAGGCAAAAAAGACCTGTGGAAAACGTTAAAAACGGGGATAGTTTTACTGTTCAAAAAAGACAGAATTTAATCCTCTTTTCCCTCGTCTTCACTTGCCACTAGGTTGGCCTTGATGGGGTCATCTGTATTATCAGAAGAGGGGGTGCTAGCTTTTTCTGGTTGTCGGTCCTCTTCTACAGGCACAGCACTCACGGCATACCCTTGAGATAATTGTTGTTCTGCTTCTTCTTTATTGCGAGCAATGTTTGCTGTAACTTCAACTGAAACTTCAGGATGTAATGATATGCGAATTGGCTCAAGACCCAAAACTTTAAGGGCTCTGTTTAAGATAACTTGATTTTTGTTGATCGATATACCCGCTTTAGTCACACCTTCGGCTATATCTCTGCTAGTTACTGAGCCATAGAGCTGGCCGGTTTCACCTGCCGCGCGTATAATCGTAACGTTCATGTTTTCAAGCTTGCCCGCAATATTCTCAGCCTCATTCTTTCTAGTTAGATTATCTGCTTCTAGCTGAGCTCGTTCAGACTCAAAGCGGCTTAAATTTTGTTTTGTTTTTCGAAGGGCTTTATTTTGCGGCAGCAAATAATTTCGTGCGAAGCCAGTTTTAACATTTACGACATCGCCCATTTGGCCAAGCTTTTCAATTCTTTCTAATAATATTACTTCCACGACGCGCTCCTCTAAAAATTATGTTTTAAAAATAAAAGTTGAAATTATATTTTCATATGAATTACTAAACTTTTTTTGCCTGAACCTTATTTCTTAATTTCAAAAAATGATCTGCAATGCCAACTAAAACTACTAAAATAGCTGCCCATCTGCTAAATGTGATAATAAGATAAACAACAAATAAAATGCCACCGCTATAGTTAGTTTTATCGGCAAAGGTATGTATAACCCCAAGTCCAGTCAACATAACCGGGAAAGCTAGTATTGCTGTCAGATTTGTCACTAGATATCCCAGTTCGCCACTCGAAAAACTGGCTAGTGCAAGGCTAGAGAGGAATATTAAGGCAAAAGGCCGAGGAAT